>CAZEAH010000518.1:0-2683 GCA_964510075.1 uncultured Leptospirales bacterium
GTATAGTGCCCGGCCTGTTCCTGAGGGCGTTCTCGCGGAAATGCAGGTCCATCGTGGAGCAGGAGAGGATGTGCACCACGGCGGCGGCGAGTATCACTCGTTTCATTCGGCTACCTCCTTTTTCAGCGCGCGAAGGCGCGCGTCGCTATGCCCGCCCGCACGCGAGATCGAAATGGCCCTGTCAATTTCCGCCAGGGCCTTTTCCCTGAGCCCCAGGCGGCTGTAGAGCACGCCCAGGTTGGCGCGCGCGTCGATGAGTGACTCCTCCTCGGAGAGGATGACCAGGTATTCGTGGAGCGCCTCGCGGTATTTCTCGTTCTTTTCATAGAGGAGCGCGAGGAGCGAACGGGCGGGGAGGTGATGGCCGTCGAGCTCGAGCACGCGGGTGAGGAGGGTCATCGCCTCGGTGTCGGCGGATTTTTCGGAAGGGCGTACGACCAGTATGCGGGCCTTCCAGTAGAGGGCCCCGACGTGGTCGTCATCCTTTTTGAGTATGTGCTCCACTTCCTTAAAGGCCGTGTCGAAGTTTTTTTCGTAATAATGGACTTTGGCGAGCATGAGCCGTGCGTTGAGGAGGGATGCATCGGCCTTGACTGCTTCGGCGAAACGCTCCTTGGCGGATTTGAATTCCTTCCGCGCGAACGCTTCTTTGCCCGCGATATAGGACCGCAGGGCCCGGTCGCCGTTGCCGCCGCACGAAAGTGCGAGGGTGAGACAGCAAATGCACGTAAATACGATCATGCGTATTCCAGCCATCGGGTGTTCTATGCCGGTTACCTCTAGATGTGGCCCGTCGTTACACGTGAGCAGGAGTGACTCCGTGAAACGGACGGACGCCTGCCAATGACGGCCAGGTACAATTAATACGTTTAAGGAAGAGACAAAGTTAAAAGATTTTTCGGAAATTTAATTTTTCTTCGAATGGGGCCTGTTTATTGAATTGTATTCGGTCAATTATTTACCATAAATAACAGCGGTATCTGCTTCTTTATTATAAGGAAAAAAGTGTTCGGCCCGAATACGTGTCGGGAGAAAGATGTAATTAATAATCAGGATTTGAGTCGTTTTTATCGTATTATATGAAATATGGCTTGACGTAAATCGCTTTGCGGGTTATGTGATGTTTTATAAAGCGCACCCTCATATTGATAAATAAGGGAACCTCTAAAAATTAAAACTTTTAGCAATATCAGAAATCGTAACCCTTGATTTAATCAGGAGTTGCAACTTTATCAACCTCAAAAATGTTAATTAATAGAGGTTCCCATAAATCATATTGCCATTTCTAATTGTATGGGGGGCGTTTATGCGCGCGAAATATTTTGCGTTAGTGTCTTTGGTCGTTGTCCTGCCTCTGGTTCTGGCCGGTTGTGAGACCTCAAGGGTATTGGTTAAAGACGCGAATGTGGGTAATGATTCTATCGTTATAGCGATAGAATCGATAACCGACGGCCCGGACAGCATACAGCAGGCCAAGGGCTACCTGAAGCCGAAAGCGGGGAATCACCTTGTCTGGCTCAGAACAAAGATTAAAAACACTTCGACTCAGCCGCTGCACTATGAATTGTATGATATCGTTTTAAAAAATGATAACTCCAAAGGCGAGCCGGTTTTTATTACAGTAGGTAATTTTTTCAACATTGCCAGCCCGTCTCAGCGGCACAACCCTTTAATCAAGCCGCAGGAAGAGATACGCCGGACTATTGCGTATATTTTCCCGGAGGATGAACTGCCGTCGAAGGTTGTATTTCCGAATGTCGGGGAAATGAATATCGTTGTGGATCGGAAGGTGGAGTAATTAGGGGCTGTAAGTCGTTCTCCCGGGGATGTTCGAAAGCGTTCGTCGATTGGCTGTCCTAAGAAGAAGACTATATAGTGTAATCGTATAGTATTATTAGAGTGTGCGGAGAAGACGGGCGCGTTTGCTTTTTACCGATGAGGTTCTGACGGCAGAGGAGCATGATTGGAGAGCCGCGATAGAAAATGGTAGATCAAAGAATGGGCAGATTGTCTATACTCATATTGTTTCTCGCGCTTGCCATTCCCGTCTGCGGCATGGCGTCATCCGGCGAGGCCGGAGTTGCCGGATGGGAGGCGGAGGCCCAGCGGCGTATCCACGGAGAGCACGTTATTGAATGTGTGACGTCCACACATCGGGGCGTCCTCCCGCTGGACGCCCATTCAGATGAGCGGGCTTTTGCCGAGCTGCGAGCCATCCGCCGTTCGGCCCGGGCCGCCCTCGAATCGGGCGAGTGTTCGGGGGTTGTCGCCTCGTATTTCAGAACGGTGCTCGGAAACGCGGGGGAGGCCGACCTCGTCCCTCTCGGGAGGGCCGAGCGGGAATTATGCGGTACGGACGTGTTGATTGCCGCAGGTGGGTCGATGTCGTGCGGGCTGGAGCCAGTGCCTGGCGAGGCTGAATCGCGTTGGAGTGCCGAGGTGGCCGCAGCGACGGCGCCCGGCGCCGGCCCGCACGGAAAGCGGGACGCTTCGAAATGGACATCGTCATCATCACGCCCGCCGCGCGTTTGCGCCGGGAACATCAACCTGTGCGACTACCGGTGCGACGGCGCCAAGGTCGACTACTGGCGCCTGTACCTGTACCGGTGGGAGGACCTTCCGTGGCGGTCTGAGGCGCGCATAACAGCCCCGCCCCGTGCGCGAGCGTCCGCCCGCGCGAATG
>CAZEAH010000519.1:0-2682 GCA_964510075.1 uncultured Leptospirales bacterium
TCCCTGAGCGGCCCGACGCCGCTCAGGCGGACCGTTATCGTCACTTCCCCCACGCCGTCCTGCCCTCATCGCCCAGGCCGAGCTCGACGAGCCTCTCCATGCGGGCGATACCGGCCTCGGGGTCCATTCCCATGATCGCGTAGAAGCGCTCGAGCATCGAATCGAACTCGACCGGTATGCCCGCGGGCTCGCCGTCGCGCGCGGGCTCGCGCATGCGCTCGGTGAGCGAATCGTCGGAGGCCCGAAGTCCGAGGCGAAAGTTGACGAGGCGCTTAAGATGGAATATCCGGTATCCGGCCTCCATCAGCGTTTCGGGCGTGTAGCCGAAGCCGGTCGCGGCGTTAAGGAGATCGACGATCTCGGTAAAGCTGAGCGAGCGGTCGGCATACTGGCAGAGACAGGCGCTGTTTTCGATCGCGCCGACCGCCGTGGCGAGAGCCATGGTTTCGGGCTTGCCCTGGTCGGTAAGCGCCTCCAGGTCGAACTCGAAGCCGATTTCCGGATAGTTGCAGGCCCCGGTCTCCATAAAGTGCATGGCCGTGGCGACGTGACATGCTCCGCGCGGGCTCACCGCGTAGGCGAGCGCGTGGCCGTGCCCGCCGCCGCGCGGGTCGTGCATGGGCGCCTCGAGCCCCTTGCACTGCACGGTGTAGGCGATCGAACCCCGGCCCGTCTTTTCGGCGGCCGCGCGGCTTCCCATTGAAAGGAGCGCGCCGAGCTTCCCGCTCCGCGCGGCCATCGCCGGAAGGACCGTGTCGATCACCGTGCTCATGTCCCCCCACTCGAGCGCGATGCCGCCGGTGTCACTGTCGGAGAGATCACCCCGCTCGAAGGCCTCCATGGCCCAGGCGATGGTGGCCCCGGCCGAGATGGTGTCCATGCCGAGATCGTTGCACACCCTTCCGGCCTTGCAGGCCGCGGCAAGGTCTGCCGAGCCGACGAGGCTTCCGAACGAGACCACCGTCTCGTATTCCGGGCCCGGGCCTTCGGGTATGGCGAAGGGACCGTCGTCCACCCTCACGACGCGCTTGCAGGCCACGGCGCAGTACGCGCAGGTGCCGGTCCTGGTGAGGAAGCGCTCCGTGAGCGTGCTCCCGGTGAGCGCCTCCGCCATTTCCTCGGAGAAGTTTGAGGTCCAGTTTTTAATCGGAACGTCCCCGGTGTACATGTGGCCCTCCAGGTTTCCGGGCGAGCCGAAATCGCGCAGGACCTGCGACATCAGGTAGTCTTTTATCCGCGGGGAGAGCTCCTTTACGAGTAGCTTCATGCGGGAGGGATCGGCAAGCGCCGCGTCTCCGGCATGCGGCTCCATCACGACCGCTTTAAGGAGTTTCGACCCCATCACCGCTCCGAGGCCCGCGCGCCCGAACGCGTGGTGCGCCTCGTGCATGATACAGGCGAAGGGGACCAGGTTCTCGCCCGCCGGCCCGATGACGAGCGAGCGTGCGCGGGCCCCGAAACGCTTGCGCACGGCCGCGGTGGTTTCGAAGATCCCCTTCCCCCACAGGGCCTCCGCGTCGATTATGGAAACCGCGCCGCCCGAAACTAGGAGCATCGAGGGGCGCTTCGCACGACCGGTGATGACCAACCCGTCGTATCCGGCGTACCGAAGCGCGGGAGCGAAGTACCCGCCGCACGATGAGTCCGCGAAACCGCCGGTAAGCGGCGAACGGCCGGCGGCCGAGAAGCGGCTTGCGCCCGAAAGCTTCACGCCGGCGAGCGGGCCGTTAATAAAGAGGAGAAGCGCCTCCGGAGCGAGAGCACCCGCCGACATGTCGGCCATATCGTTGAAGAGCTTCGCCGCCAGGCCGCTTCCGCCGATGAAGGCCCGGTAGAGGTCCTCGCGGAGGGAGAGGTCTTCCACTTTTCCCTCGGAGAGGTCGATCGTTGCTATCCTTCCGGTGTTTCTGAACATGGCATTTCCTTTTCGATGAGTATCGGGTTCATACGCGCTCCCGCGCAAATCGCGCCCTGCGAAGCGCCAGCACGCCGAATGCCGCGGCGAGCACCCCGAGCGCTATGTACAGCGCGAAGGCCGTGTGATAGCTCCGTGTCCAGTCGTGAATGTATCCCGACAGCGGAACGCCGATGGCCGAGCCGAGCGTGGTGAAGATATTGAGAAATCCGTAGATGACGCCGAAGTGCTTCTGGCCGAGACAGGCGGCCGTCATGAGCGGTGGAAGCACCGTGCGCACCGAAATGGCGAATCCGAAGAGCACGTTGAAGGCCACGGCCACCCAGAAGACCGCGGCGCCGTAGAGCAGGCCGATCGAGACGGTCAGCCCGACGATGCACGCGATCAGGCTTTTCATCAGCCCGATGCGGTCGGCAAGGTCTCCCATCACGAGCTTCCCGACCACCAGCACGGCCATGTGAAGCGACATGAGGGCCGCGGCCGTGGCCGGGCTGATGCCGATGTCCGTGAGATAGGGCACGATGTGGTGCAGCACGCCCATGTTCGCCACCGCGATAAAGAGTATCATCCCCGCCAGAAGCCAGAAGGCGGGCGCGCGCAGGGCCTCCTTCGCCGTAAAGCCGGAGGCAGCCGCCTCCTCGTGTGCGGTGCCGCCGGGTTTCGCCCCGTAGGGGGCGAGTCCCTTATCGGCGGGACGCACCCTCACCACCAGGAGCGCCACGGGAATGGTGCAGATCCCGACGATGATGCCCAGTACGAGATAGGCG
>CAZEAH010000520.1:0-2674 GCA_964510075.1 uncultured Leptospirales bacterium
GGATCACTCCGCGCCCCTCGTGCGTATTCAGGTCTGAAGCCCCTGCTTCGTTACTTCAGCTGTAGGGCCATCTTTTTCTGGATCTCGCGCGCCTCTTTCACTGTGCGTTCGATCACTTCCTTCACGGACGGAATGTCTTCGATAATGCCCTGCACCTGGCCTATGAGCTGTACGCCTTTGTCGAGGTCGCCCTCTTCCGTGGCGGCCTGAATCTTGTCGAAGGCGGTGGCGAAATGCGCGAGCTGAATCATCACCTTAGGACCCTGCAGCATGGTGCCGATGGCGAGCTTCAACCACGGAAGATTCATGAGTTTCGCGATGCGTATCGACGCGAAGAATGCGCGCGGGAGGCTCATCCCCTGTCGTATGGCCCGTTCCGCGGCCGGAGTTTTAAGGACGCGGCAATATATCCCGTCGAAGCGGTTGGAATATATGGTGTCCTCTATTCCCGCCTTGAGCTGCGCCTCGATGGTCTTTAACGCCACCGGGCTCTCCTTCGTCATGGAGAGACGGGTGCCCATCCCCACCCCCTCGGCGCCCAGCGCGAGCGCGGCAGCCATGCCGCGGCCGTCTGCGATGCCGCCGATGGCGACGACCGGTATTTTTACCGCGTTGACGATCGCCGGCACCAGCACCATCGTCGTGACCATTCCGCCGTGGGCGGCCGCCTCGTGCCCCGTAACCTGCAGCGCGTCCGCGCCCTGCTGTTCCGCGCTTATTGCGTGCTTCTCGTTTACGACGGTCGCGATTACCTTGCCGCCGTACTTATGCGCGCGTTCCGCGATCCATCCGCACTTGCCGAGCGAAACGTTGATAACCGGCACCTTCTCCTGCAGCAACACCTCAGCGTTCTCCTTTGCCCCGGGCATGAGAAGCGTTGCTCCGGCCCCAAAGGGCTTGTCGGTGAGCTCCCGGATCCTGCGTATGGCCGCGCGCGTATCATCCGGCTTAAGCGGGCCGGTGGCGAGCCAGCCGATCCCGCCCGCGTTACATACGGCAGCCACGAGCTCCGGGGTGCTGATCCAGCTCATACCCGGAAGGACGATCGGATATTTGATCTTGAACAGTTCGGTGATCCTTGTCTTCATAATACTCTCCTTTTATTCAGCCCGCCGCCCGTGCGCGCCGCCGCGGCGTTGCGAAAGCTTCCGGTGCCTCTCCTGCGCGTGCACCCGTCACTGTTATTAAAATTTTTACAGTCCCATTTTGTCAAACACATCTTCTTCGAGAGTCCTGTCACTGCCTACAGCTGTATCTCGAGGTCCGATATCGGGTATGCCGCGCACGAATGAATATAACCGAGCGCCCTGTCCGACTTTCGGACCAGCGCCCCGCGCGGCTGGAAAACCCTGCCCTCGAGAAGCTTCATTCTGCACATACTGCACTCGCCGCACCTGCACAGCGAGGGTACGACGATGCCCGCTCGCTCGAGGGCCGCAAGCACGCTTTCCCCCGCCTTCGCGCGTATCCTCTTGCCGCCCCGTACTGAAATGTTGAATTCCGCCGATGCCTTTACATTTTCAGGCCATCCGGGCTCGGCCGTTATATCGCGCGGAGGCCCGAACATTTCCCGGCGCACCCTGCGCGGCGGTATTCCCATCTTTTCGAGCTCGGGCAGGCAGAACTCGTACATTCCCGAAGGTCCGCACAGGTAATAGGTCTTGGATCCGGTGTCGCGCAGCACCGAACGCAACAGCTCCGCGGTTATGAACCCCGTAAGTCCGGTGCAGCTCTTTGTCGGCTCCGAGATGACGGGCGCGTAGACGAAATTGGCGTAGCGCGTGGCGCGATCCTTGAGCTCCTCATGAAAGATGATGTCATCCTCCACCCGGTTGCCGTACAGCAGGGTGATAACGCGGTCCAATCCCCGGTCGGTCACCTCGCGTATCATGCTCATGAACGGCGTTATGCCGCTCCCCCCGGCCAGACAGACCATGTGCTTTTCGTGAAACAGCGGATTGTAATAAAAATTCCCCGACGGCCCGCTCGACTCGAACTCGTCGCCCTGTTTCACGCTGTCGAGCAGGTAGTCGGAAACGAAACCCCCGTCGACCCGCCGAACCGTGATATCGTAATACCCGGTCTGGTGCGGCGCCGACGATATGCTGTATGGCCTGCTGGTACGGACGCCCTGAATTTCGACGAAAAGGTTGATGTACTGGCCCGCCTGGAACGGGGGAAGGTATCCATCAACAGACACAAGCCTGAGCGTCGCGGAGCTTGCGGTTTCCCTGATAACGGTCCCCACCCTGAGGCGCAGAACGCGGGGATGCAGCTGTTCGACCAGTCGCGCGGCGCGGCCTTTCTCCACCGTATAGTCGATGCCGTATTTGCGGCAGATCAGCATCTCCTCGCGCGCGCGTTCGAAACCCTCCACCTGGCTTAATATGTTCTTGGTGCTCATCTTTTACCTCCCCCTCATTCCGAGGTGTTTGAGCGCGGCACGGCCCGCGGACGATCCCGATGTAAGCGTCGGCTGAAACCCTCCCTCGGCGGCCCAGGCGCCCGCGTGGAAAAGGCCCTTTAATGACTGTGCCGGCGGATTCACGAGACGCGAATCCTTTGCGTACTGGTCGAATCCGTAGAACGCCCCGCCCGGATGTATCCCCCCCCACAATTATAAATAACTAAACCCACTTTAATTGCAACTGGAAACGGCCGGAACACGCCGAAA
>CAZEAH010000521.1:0-2665 GCA_964510075.1 uncultured Leptospirales bacterium
GAATCAATCATCTTTTTCCTTTCCTTCTCACGCTTCTGCGTGGGGCGGATCAGAAGAAAATAAAAAATGGCAATCATCAGTATTATAGGAATGAAGCTCATCCAGCCCTGGGCTCCGGCCCCGCCGGGAGTTTGCGCATACGCGGTGGAAAGGAATAAATCTGACACCGTACACCCTCCGAGTGACTTTAGTAATTACTTCGGCGCCGAGCGCGATCCGTTACGGGACATGAAATACGCTTTGTCGTTCCGCGCCCCGCGCTCGAAAACCGCCTTTACGCTGTAACAGCCCATACAGTATGTCAACCCTTTAATCCTTAGTTGCCGTAAATTATTACCGGCGTGCCTATCATCACATACTTTTCGAGCTCCACAATATCGCGGTTGAACATCCGCACGCAACCGCTCGTCGCCAGGTGCCCTATCGACGCCTCGTCGTTGTTGCCGTGTATGGCGATACCGTGCCCGATCGGTGCGTATCCGCCGGGTCCCCGGGGGATCTCCCCCTTCGACAGCGCCGCGTCGTACCGTGCGCGATCGCGCGCGAGAGGGTAGTCCAGCAGGAAAAACCGCGGACCGTAGGCGTTATCGCCCAGATCGACCTCGGGCCTGCCGTATTTATAATGACCGTCCCGGGCGCGAAAAAAGACACGGTTCATCGCGAGCAGTTTTCTGTAGGCCGCGGAACCGGGCTGTGCGTCCATGCTGAGCATCTCCGTAATCCTGTACATTCCCTCCGGGGTGCGGTTGTCGCCGGCGTAAAGCTTGGTCGAGCGGTCGGGATTAAGGCCGTAGGCTATCCGGTATTCGGCGGCAATACCTCCGCTACGGTCGTGAACACGCAGCGTAAATGTTCGTTTCTCCACGGTAATAACGTAGTTACCCCTGTAACCTTCGAAGGCCCGGGCGATATCGGCCCCGCGAGCGTTCCCGCACGCAAGCGATACCGCCACGACTCCCAGCAGGGGCAGCATTCTCCTCAGCATAAGTGCTCAGCGCGAAACCGGCGCGTTACGTCTGCGAAGCGACGCCAGCTCGCGCAGTACCTCCTCCGTGATATCGTACTCCTTGCCCGCATATACGGCCCCTTCGCCCGCGCCGAGGATAAAATCGATGCCCTGCCTCGACGCCACGGCGCTCATGGCCCGTTGTATCTCCCCGAGGATTCGCTGGCGGTGCTGTTCCTCGGCCGCGTTCAGCTTCGCGAGCTCAGCGTTCCTGCCCTTCAATTCGCGTTCCGCGGTCTCCCTCTCGGCGCTGTCGGACGAAGACATTCTCTCCTGAAGAGAGCGAACCGCCGAAAGAGCCTCCTTTTTGGCCGCGCGCACGCCGCGCGCGTCGGGATCGGCGGCCACCGCGTATTCGAAGAGCAGACCCATGTTGACGGAGCGGATCCTGACCTCCCGCTCCGCCGCGGGCTGAAAAGTGCCGCATGACGAAAGAGCGGCGGCAAGCAGTACCGCGCAGAACGATTTCATGCTAAAAACGATAATCTCCTATCCCGAACTGGAAGGTGAAATCTCCCATCGGCTCGAAGTACCCCCTGTCCTGCCCCACCCAGAGGAGCTTGCGCCCGAACCAGAAGCGGAGCGGCATCATGGGAATCTGTATCTTGAAGCCGAAACCGTATGAATATTTAAAATAATACATCAGATTGATGTCGTCGATATCGCGAATGTCATGCACCAGCCCCGACGCTTTGTCCTCGGAGAGCGTTTCGAGGTTGTTGGCCCCCCTTGTCCGCTCCCAGTAGCGGTCCGTCCACAGGGAACCGGCGTCGAAGAAGAAGGCCAACCACAGCATCTGCGGATGGATGGGAACACGAAACTCGGCGCCGTACAGAATACGATGGTAGAGCCCGATCCTCCATGAACTGGGAAATTCGAGGTCGTAATATTCCCAGCCGCGCAGGGTCTCCGGACCGCCTATATACAGGTAGTCCTCCGTCTCGAGCCATGGATTTTCTTCCTGAGACTGCATTCGCGAGAGCGCACCACGGGCGAGCGGCGGCGTCAGGAAGGTGGCGTTTGAACGAAGCTCGATCACACAGGGGTGCGTTTTCAGAAATGGAAGATGGAAGGGGGAATAATAAAAAGACACTTCCGGGCTGTACTTTATATAATGGTCGTCGCCCCGCAGGAGCGTGCCCCCGGTAAATCCCACCGCCAGTTCCAGGCGCGCCCCGCGCGTCGGGTTCATCGAATTGTCCCTTGAATCCCGGTAGGCGTACAGCGTCACGGTCCTTTTTTCCTGCACGCCCAGGGATTCCTCGATGAATACCGCGTCGGGAGCGTTGCCCGAAGGGTTGATATACGATTTCCAGCTATGGGACCAGACGCTTCCCACGCCGTAGTAATACCAGAATCGGTAGCTCAGCCCCAGGCTGTAGCCGATAGAGCGCTTCTGGTACTTGGCGTCGTCATCGGAGTTGGAAAACAGCGAACTGGTGGTGATGGTGTTGAGCGTATAGAATACGGAAGCGTTGAAGCCTATGGGCTTGTCGAGAAGCCACGGCTCGTTGAACGACAGCGTGACGGAGCTTCTCAGCGGACCGTACTCGAATCGCAGGCCGACACGCTGGCCGTTTCCAAGAAGGTTGTTCTCTCCGACGTCGGCGAAGATGGAAAAGCCCGAAGTCGTGCCGTAGCCTCCCCCCAGCGAAATTG
>CAZEAH010000522.1:0-2665 GCA_964510075.1 uncultured Leptospirales bacterium
TGCCCGCAAAGAGGTAAAGAAGAAGCTCAAGGAGATGCAGCTGCAGAGCAAAACACTCACCACAAGCGAGATGAGGAAGGCCCAGATGCTTCTTACGATGGATGTCGGGGAAGGCAGCATGGGGCAGTTTCTCAAGCTCATCCTGGTCAAGCTGTGGATGCTGCTCGCGGCACTGGCGCGCAGGGTCTTTCGGCGGGACTCGGTGCCGGCAGGGGAAAAGCCCTGATCCCGCCGGAGTGGTTTTTTCTACAGCTTTTCCCTTCGGTACCAGTCTATGGTTTCGACGAATATTTCGACATTGTCCCTTGTCGGCGTCCATCCCAGATCCTTTTTCGCCCTGGAACAATCGAGCACGAAATTGGAGAGGATAAACACCAGGTGTTCCTTCCTGAGGTAATTGATGTTGAGCGGCTTGAGGATGAAGGATAAAAGCTTTGCGGATAACGGCCTGAGATGTTTGACCTCGCACTGGAGGCCCGCCTTCTCCCTCACGCGCATAACCGCTTCGCTCTGGGTGGGGACATTGTCCGAGCCGAGGTTATAGACAGCCCCCCTGGCGACCGGCGCCTTCACTCCAGCGAGAAGCGCCTCCACGACGTCCTCGGTATGGACGAGCTGGTAGCGCGAATCGCCCTCGCCCGCGATATACAGCCGGTTGGAATCTTCCATTCCCAGCGCCATGTAAAGAATGACCAGGATCATCGGATCGTCGAGTCCGGGACCGGTTATCGTCGCCGGACGGAATATGGTGATGTCCATCTCGTCCTTGTCGACGAACTTCCTGCACAGCTTTTCGGCTTTCAGCTTGTCGCGACCGTACCGGGTATTGGGCTTCGGGGCGTCGTCTTCTCTTATCGGCATCTGTTCGGGGGCCCCGTACACTTTCGAGGAAGAGAGATATACGACCTTTTTGACGCCCGACTCGCGCGCCGCGCGGAGAAGGTTCTCGGTCCCCTTTACGTTAACGCGCTTCATAAATCGCCGACCGTAATGCGAGGGGTACTCCACATCGAGGAGATGATAGATGGTGTCCACGTCCAGGCAGGCCTCAAGCACGCGCTCGTAGTCCAGGATGCTGCCGTCGAGAAACTCGGTGGTCTGCGGGGTTTCCTTGAGCTTCCAGAAATCGAACCCCCGAACGGGTGTGCCTCCGCGCATGAGACGGCCGGCGAGCGCTCTTCCCAGAAGGCTGTTACACCCCGTGATCAAGACCATAGCGTCCCTCCATGACGATCCGTGATACGCGCCATGCGTAGAATTGACAACTTTATTATTTTAGTCAAGAATATTTACCCTGTTCATATCGGCGCCCCTGTCACCCGTTTCCACGAACGGCGCGAGCATCGATCGTCTCAACGATCCGCCCCATATGACTCCCTCGACTCTTCCGGTTATGGATTCGACGGCGACGGCGCGCAACCACTCGCGTTCAATTCGATTGTCATCGGCGACGAAGATTTTCCCCTCCCCGGCCCCGGCAGAAGGTCCACGGTACTTCGTCATTCTTCCGGAACCGGTATCGGCCTTTACCGGGTATTTCCTCCCGCCGTTGACCTCGTAAAAAAGCTCCGGGGAATTCTCAAGCCCGAGCGAGCGGCTCTCCGAATCTCCGTAAATTCCCATGAGCATGAACTCTCCGTTGACGGCAAGCATCGAACCGCTTCGCGCGGCACGGTCCCCGGTGCGGGCCGCCACCCTTGCGATGCTCTCCCCATCCCCCTTCCGGTACAGCACCGGACTGCCCGGCGCCGGCGTGCCGGCGACGAACCGGCTGACCAGAACGATATCGCCGGAGCGCACAAGCGGTTCCATGGAATTATCCCGCTGAACATACAGCCGGTATGAGGCGGCCGCAAGCGCAATCGCCCCTCCCGTGAGCACAAGCGCCGCCAGCGCGTACAGCAGGTAGGCCGGGACCGAAGTGGCCCTCCCGGGTGGGACTGATCTCCGACGTGCCAGAAAATACGCGTCGATGGAGGAGCCCGCCCAGACCGCAAGGCTCGCCGCGGCCATAACCGCCACGGCGTGCAAAACCCATCCTCCGGGTACGGAAAAGGAAATGAACGGAACGCAGATCGCCGGGAGCACCCTCAGCAGGAGAAAGACAACTGCCCTGTACGCTTCGCCGCAGTACCACTGACCGAGGCCGGTAAAGAACAGCGACAGGAGCGCGGCAAGGACGGGCCTTCGCTTCTTCTCCCTGACCGTGCCGATTATCCGCTCCATATTCGACCGCCCATGGCTATAGAAAAGATTCAATAAATCGCCGTACCCTGTCCCTGCCGGCAAAAACGCCGAAATGCCCCTCGCAGAGGACGTCCGCCTCCAGCGACAGCATGAATTCGAGGGAACGGATGTAATCGGCGCGGCTCGAGCGGAGCGAATCGTTGAGCGGACCATGGACGTCCTGGCCGAACAGGACGAGCATCCCGCCAGAACGTATGGTGAGCACCGACGAACCGGGCGAGTGCCCCGGCGCGTGATACATGGTGAGTTCGACGCCGCCCGCCTCGAACCGCGCCTCGGTCCCTTCGACTTTTATATCGACTTTCGTGGGCTCCATGCGCGCGCGATACCAGGAAGCCGCGGTCACCTCCGGGTCGGCCGTTTCGATGAATTCGGCATCGAGCTCGTGTGCGACCGTGCGCGCGCCGGTCGCGGGTGG
>CAZEAH010000523.1:0-2660 GCA_964510075.1 uncultured Leptospirales bacterium
GGGCGGACTCAATCGTGGCGACGGAGTTGCGGCGCGCCGTGGGGCCCTGGCGGGCGCGGCCCTGGGAGGGGTCGAGGCTGGCGGCGAAGGGCTCGCCCGAGCGTCTGCCGCTCGGGAGGGCCCCGGTGTGCCGACCGAAGCCGACGTGGGAGGTCGAAGAGTAAAAGCCGGGAACATACGGCCCCCCGCGCGTGTTCCGGTGCCGCGCGAGCGCGGAATGGAAAATCCTCACCACTTCGGCGGCGAAGGCGTCGGGAAGCTCGTGGTCGTTCCCGTATTTCGGCGCGCTTAAAAGCTCCGCCCGCAACGCCGAATGTCCGGCAAAATCGGCGCGCAGGGCGCGGATGATGTCGGAAAGCGCATAACGTTTTCTCCGGAATACGACATGCTCTATCGCCGCCAGCGAATCCGCGGTGTCGGCGACACCGACGCCCTGTATGCCGCTGGAGTTGTACAGCGCACCGCCGGCGGTCGTGTCGAGGCCGGACTCGATACAGCCGTCCACCAGCATCGAGGAGAAGGGGGTGGGATGATGGTCGCGGTTGCCGCGCTCTATGACCTGGATGTCGTTCACGAAGCGGTCGACCATCGCGTCGACCTGAACGCGAAAGGCCGACATTACATCCTCAATGCGGGTAAAGGTATCCGGCGCAGGCGTGGATGCGCCGATTCTGCCCCCTCCGCGGACGCGCCTTCCGCCGTTGAGCGCGAGCTCGAGGCACACGGGAAGATTAAACAGGGCCGCGTCGGTGGAAAGAAAGCTTTTTCCGGGGAGGGCGAGCTCGACACAGCCGACCACCCCGTAGTTACGCGCCTCGGCCAGCGGATAGCCGTGGCGCAGCATCGCCGAAATGGACGCCTCGTCGTTGAAGAGCGCGGGGACCCCGTTCCCCTTCCTCGAAACGTCGATTGCGCGAGACACATAGCTCTCGGGCGAGCCGGGGTGGATTCGCGCCTGGTAGTTCGGATCCCGGAGCCCCGACTCCTCCATTACGTCGAGCAGGACATAGGTGAGATCGTTTACGGCGTCGTCGCCGTTTTCGTCCATGCCTCCCACTATCGCGGCCTGTGCGACGAGGTAACCGCCGTGATATTCGCTGGTCCGTTCGGAGAGCAGAAATACGTGTTCGGTCGCCTTAGCCGAAAAGCAGAGGAGAAGCTCTCGCGCGCGCTCGGGCGTGATGCGCCCGGCCTCCAGGTCGGAGCGGTAATACGGATAAAGGTACTGGTCGATGCGGCCGAAGGAGACGGCCGAATTGATGCTTTCAAGGCACACTCCCATGTGCGCGAGCCAGAGCGACTGCAGGGCCTCGTGGAACGTTTCGGCCGGCCGGAGCGGCACCTTCGCGCAGATGCGCTCGATTTCCCGTAATTCCCCGCGTCGCACGGAATCGGTCTCGGTTTCGGCGAGCCTGCCGGCCTCGGCGGAGAGTTTTTCGGCGTAGGCGACCACTCCCTCGCACGCGATTTCCGCCGCGCGGTGGAAATCCGTTTTCCCTTTCGCGAGTTCGGCGCGGTAGCCTTCGATACCCGTTCTGAGGATCCGCTCGTAGTTTGGAAGGAAGTGCCCGATGCCCCCGGCCTCGTTGATGAGGTAGTAGGTCGCGTTGAGCTGTTCGAGCGCGTAGCGCAAGAAACCGCCGATACGCGGGTAAAAGGCACGGAACACGAGATTGCGGAACAACCAGTACGGCACCACCCGCGTAAACAGCCGCAGGCGGTCTCTCGCACCGATGCGCAGCGGATTTGTGCCGCGTTTTTCGATGCGCGCCAGGTCGGTGATCAGCGAGATCGCGCCTGAGAGCTCCGGCTGGATAATTGCCGATTTCCTGTGACTCCCCATATTTCCCGCTATGAGCTCGTCGGCATAAACGATCGCCGATTTCGAGCTCATCAGGTGGCGAAAGGCCTTTGCCTTGCGCAGTATCATCGGATCGGCGGGGGCGTCGTACTTCTTAAAGTATTCGGTTATACGAAGGGCCCTTTCCGGACACAGGTGCATGGGTTCGGACAGAAGCGCGCTTTTTATCCGATGGAATCTGCCGGATCGATGTTTGGCGTTACCCGAAACATCACCGTTTATAACCACGCGTCCTCCCATTGGCGGCTACCGTCACCGTGACGCAAAAAACATCCTGAATGCTCAGTCATTTATTTCCCGTATCCGCGCCGATTTCCGAAATACACGTATCATTGTACCTGGAACCACGGTAAACGGAAAGAATTTCAATAGCGACGAAGCGTGCTTTCTCGGGCGATACAGCCGGTTTCCCGTCTATCATTTCGCTCTCGAAAGACAGGTTTTTAAGCGCGGGCAGGGGGAGGGGCTGCCATCCGTTAAGGTCCCTGAGGATGATTTCGTGCTCACCGACCACCGTTATATCCTCAAATACCGTGCCGATATCGTACTGGCCGATCTCCCTGCGCGCGCGCTTTGCCTGCAGGGCCCATACCCTGGCCTTTTTAACGCGGTTGTTCGCCCGAAAAAGCTTCTCGCTTGCGTCGAGGCCGTTCCATATACGAACCGGCTTTGTCGTATCGACCCTGACGATCAGAATCTCGCCGATTCCCTCGTCGTTTTTCCCCTCGCTCCACGCGGTGGAGGTGTCGCCGTCCATGGCGCTGAGGGCAGAATACATACACGACCATGAATCGAATGT
>CAZEAH010000524.1:0-2651 GCA_964510075.1 uncultured Leptospirales bacterium
AGGTGTCGCTGTCGCGCCTGCCGAACCAGCCGTCGTCGAGCACGAAGAGCTCGGCGCCGACGGCCCGCGCGCGTTCGGCGATGGCCAGCAGTTTCTCTTCGTTGAAGTCGAAGTAGGTGGCCTCCCAGTTGTTGACCAGCACGGGGCGCGGCCTGTCGCGGTGTCGGCCGCGGCACAGGCGCGTTTGGTAGAGCTCGTGGTAGGCGTGCGACATCCCCTGGAGCCCGCAGTCGGAGTAGACCATTACCGCCTCGGGCGTCTGGAAGGCCTCGCCGGGCCCCAGGCGCCACGAGAAGCCGAAGGGGTTGATGCCCATGAGGGCGCGCGCGGAGCCGAACTGGTCCACCTCCACGCCCGCGTGGAAGCTCCCGCTGTAGACCAGCGAGAAGCCGTACACCTCACCGTGGTCCTCGCCCGCGCAGGGGCCCAGCAGCGCCATGAACGGGTTCTGCATGTGACTGGACGAGCCGCGCGTGCTGTCGATGGCCTGTATGCCCGGCACGAGCGGGCGCGCGTGGATGTGCCGCTCCCTGGCCCACGAGCCGGAGAGCTGCAGCATTGTGTACGCCGAATCGGGAAAATCGAGCGCCAGGCTGAGAGCGCGCGTGAGCGTTACGGGGCGTTCCCCGCATACGATGCGCGCCGAGCGCGCCACGGCGGGTAAGTGTTCGAACGCCGTATAGCAGAGCACGACCGCAAGGCCGCTCGGCTGGTCCTCCAGCGCGATCTCGAGCGTGGAGGCCTCGGCGTCGCTCTCCACGTAGGTGGCGGGAAGGCCTTCGAGGCGGGGCTTCCCGGGGCGTATCGTATGGGAGCGGTACTTCGGCTCGGCCACCGCAGTGCCGTCGTCGAAGCGGACGCCGAAGGCGGGCGACCGGAAGTCGCCGCTGCCGTAAAAGGGGTACTCGAGCGGCAGTGTGTCGTAGCTCATGTCAGGGTTGTCGGGGTGGGTGCTCGGCGAGAACGCCCGCAGCGCCGGCCGGCAGATGTGGCCGATCGATGCTCTCGCGAGCGCCTTTCCCCAGTGCAGGTGGAGCACGTCGCGCTCCGGGGTGAGGCGCATCACATAGCTCGCGCCCCCCGCGCGCAGGTGGAAGATGCCGGTCGATTCGTCGAATGTGATTCCCATGGGACCTCCTTCAGCGCACGCTGGCGGCCGCCGTCCCGCCGTTCGGCGGGGCGGCAGCCGGAATCCGTTGTACCCGAAGTCGCTTTAAGAATCAACGAGTTTATGACGGGCGGGCCCGCCGGACGGCGTCGAGGTTCTCCCGCGCCGAGGGATTGGGGATCATGGCGAGGAGGCCGTCGAGCTTCGCGCACGAGTAGTCGGCGCAGTGCGCGCAGTTCTCCAGTTTTTTGTCCATGCCGCAGAGCCGCACGGCGCAGGTCGTACAGTGGCCGAAGAGCCGTCCGCCCTCGGCGCGGCAGCCGTCGCAGTTGATGTCCTCCGGCTTGAATTCTAATTTGAAAAGCTTTGTCCACATCTTAGCGACCTTTGCGCGCTCGGCGTCGTCGTCGCTTCGGGTGGCCCGGTACGCCGGGCACGCGGCGCAGTCGAGCCCGCAGTACGCCATCATCCCTTCCATAAAAATCCTCCTGTTATTGAAGATCGAAAATGTCCCGGAATTCGCCGCTTTCGAGCGTGGCGCGTATCCACCCGGTGATGTCCGGCGGCTCGAGGAAGGGCCCCTCGCGGTAGAGCTCCCTGAGCTTCGCCGAATAGTGTTGCTCGAGGCTTTCCACGCGCTTTCCCAGCGCCTCGGACACGCGTATGGCCGCGCGTGCGCCCACGGGCCTCGCCGGATTGATGAGTCCCAGGCGTACCTGCGCGTCGGCGGCACGCGCGCAGCGGCAGGGGTTGTCCTCGCTAATAAGGCCGCACTTGCGGCCGAAGAAGGCGTACACCTTTTCGCGCGAGCGCGAGAGGATCGTGCGGAAATTGTCGCGGCGTACGCCCACTATCGCGCTTCCCACGGCGTCGCTCACATCGAATATCTCGCCCAGGATGAACACGAGCCGCGAGCGGCGGTCCAGGCAGAGAAGCATGCCCGTGATGCACGCCAGCCTGGACTCCTGTGCGAGCACCCGGTTCTCGGGTCGGGAGCCGTCCCTGCGGTCCACGATGCGCTCTACCGCGGCGAAGTAGTCCCCGTCCGCGGCGAGGGACGAAAAGGGCTCCTCGCGGCGCGCCTTTTTCATGGTGAGCACGTGGTTCGCGACGATGCGGTAGAGCCAGGTGCGAATGGAGCCTTTTTCGGGATCGTACGACGAGAGGCGGGTGATGAGCTTTATGAGGATCTCCTGGGTGACGTCCTGGGCCTCGTCGGGATCGAAGACCATGCGGCAGGCGATGTTGTATATCCACGGCTGGTGCCGGCGGACGAGCGCCTCGAGCGAGACCGCGCTCCCTCCGAGCGCCTCGCGCACCAGGGCCGCGTCGTCCGCTTCGCCCGCGCCGATAAACGGATTGTGCATTGCCGCCTCCCCCTCTTTTCTCTGTAATTTATACCCGGATAAAAGGCACGTGTGACACCGCGAAGAAGAAAAAACGCGGAATATATTGAGTGGATTATCCAGCGCGGCTCCTCCGTTCGTATTCCGCGCGGAGCTCCACGGCGCTCTTTTTGCCGCCGTGCGAGGGGAGATATGTC
>CAZEAH010000525.1:0-2638 GCA_964510075.1 uncultured Leptospirales bacterium
GGTTTGAGCCCCTCAACGATAAGAGGTACCAGATAGAAAACCAGCAGGCACGCGGCGATGAATGTCGCGATCTTTCTGAACGATCCCATGGCCATCATCCTATACAATCCGCGCCCGGCGTTTGCAAGTACTAATTGCATGGAGGCGCTATTACGGAACCGGAAGGCCGCCGTGTCGTCGCCTCATGCACCGGACGAGTGGGCAACGGGAGTATGAACCGTTTACTGCTTGAAAATTTGCTTCGCGGGTGTAATCTCGTCGGCGGAGGTGAGCCATGGCAGAAGAAAAGAAAAAACTGCGCAGGCGCGGCGCGGACAGCGTTGTGAGGGCGATCAACGTCATGGTGATCATTTCGTGGGTGGTTTTTCTGGTGGCCTTCATGCTGGTTTCCATCTCGGGTTCCGGAGGGGGGCGTTCCTACGGCACGGTCAGGCCCGGCGGATCGTCCCTGTCCACATGGGCGATCGTGCTTATGGCGGTCCAGTTCATTCTCAGCCTTACGGGTCTGGTGGTACAGTCGAGCAGGATGAAGCGGAAAACCGACCGTTACAGCAAATCGCTTATAGTCTTCGCGGTGCTTTCCATTGTCGGAATGGTCTTTTTCATATTTACGTCATCCTGAGAGGAACTCGATCGACGCGGTGAAACGAGCGCAGCATGGCGGTCGGTTGAAGCCGGTGCCGCCGGCCGACCTATCGCGCAGGGGAACGGGCGATGCATGAATGGGACACATCACCCGCCGAGGCGATCAGGCTGCAGCGTGAGCTCGCGGCGAAGATCGTACCAAGGGGTGCGCCGGCGAAGATCGGCCTTGTGGCGGGGATCGATGTATCGACCGGCAGGGCGGACGGTCGCGGCCACTGCTGTATCGTCGTGCTCGGTTTCCCGGGATTGGAGCCGGTCGATGAATCGTATTATTCCGGTGAAGTCGGATACCCTTACGTTCCCGGGCTCCTTTCCTTCCGGGAGGGACCGCTCTTTCTGAAGGCGTTCGAGAAACTGAGAGTTAAACCGCACATCCTTATCTTCGACGGCCACGGCACGGCCCACCTGCGTCGTTTCGGCATCGCCGCGCATATGGGTTTGTGGCTGGGTATACCGTCGATAGGGTGCGCGAAATCGCGGCTGTACGGAGGGTATGAGGAGCCGGCGGCGGAACGCGGATCGACCTCGGCACTGCTTGATACAGACGGGAAGCGCATCGGAACGGTACTGCGCACGCGATCCGGCGTTAAGCCGGTATTCGTATCCCCCGGACATCTGGTGGGGATGGATGAATCGGTGGAGATCGCGCTTGCATGCACCGGAAAATACCGTATCCCGATCCCCACCCGCATGGCCCATATCCGCGCCGGGGAAAGACGCAGGTTCTACGGTCGATGATTCCGCGGCGGCGTCAATTTTTTGTTGACACCGGAGGCGAAGGAATGCGTATACTCGGACAGGATCGCAGGAGAGACTCCCGAACAATGGGGGCGCCGAAGGGGCAAATCCGACGGAAGGATGAAACTCTCAGGCAAAAGGACTGCGATACCGCTGCATCCTGGAGAGACCCGGACGGTCCGGGCACCGAAGGCTATAAATCCCCGGAGCGGGGATAATATCTCAGGTAGAAAGACAGGAGGAAGGCGCGTTCTACGACCGTCTTCCTTTTTTTATTTCCGGGATTTATCTGTCCCGTACATGTGAGGTATCGCTTGTCTTATCACGGAATTCAGCCGCGCCGGCGGGTGCTCGTATGAAGCATATTATTTTAGCGGGGCTGGGAAGCGCGGGCTATGCCGCGCTTATGGCGATACGCCGGACATCGCCGAAAGCCCGCATAACAGTCATCGACCCGAAGTCGAGCGATCTTGTACACCCCTGCGGCATTCCGTATTCGCTCGGCGGGCATGTTCCTGCACATGGGCTGCAACAGGATATATTTCTAAAAAAGATGGGCGTTGAAAAGCTCAACGGGAGGGCGCTTCACTTCGACGCTCCGGCGCACGCCGTAACGATAGCCGGACCGGACGGTGAACAAACGGTTCGGTATGACGCGGCGATTATCGCAACGGGAGCCGTTCCCGCCATGCCGCCCGTCCAGGGGCTTGAAAGCGTGCTCTACAACGGCCTCTATCCTCTCGCGACTCTCGGCGATTTGAAGAAAATACGCGACCGGCTGGATTCGTCCGTACGCGGCATCGTTATCGGGGCGGGCGCGATCGGCCTCGAGGCGGCCATAGCGCTTCGCACGCACCTGCGCGGGATCGCCGTCCTCGAGATGCGTTCCCAGGTCTTGCCCGGGGTCCTGGACCCCGATATGACCGCCCGGGTGCGGGAACATCTGGAATTCCACGGCGTCACCGTCCACACCGATACCCCGGCGGACGGCGTTATCGAACACGACGGATTCCGCGGCGTCACGAGCGGCGTCACCGCGGGCCGCATCTGGAGCGCGGTCGAGGCCCTCTGCCCCGGCGCCTCGCCCTTCGTGCGCTGGCCCTGGGTCGGCGCCTGGCTGGAGGTCTACGGCCCCCAGCTGCGCCCTTCGCTCCTGCTCGGCAACGACGGGGGCAGGACGATCGGCGCGGCCCTGATCGGCCGCCGCCGCATCCGTCGCCACGGCGCCTTCGTGGTGCGCCAGCTCTACCTCAAC
>CAZEAH010000526.1:0-2635 GCA_964510075.1 uncultured Leptospirales bacterium
CGGGTGCGCGGTCCCGGTACGGGGGACGGGGTCGAAAGAGGTAAGGAACGACTCCTGCCGTTCGATCTGGGCCCGCACGGCGCTGCGCGCTTCCTCCACGAGCCCTCTCATCACCTCCGAAAAATCGCCGTACGCCCGCACGTATATATCGCTCGTCTCCACCTTCACGCGGAAGCTCGTCCAGCGCCCTGTTCCGGAGAATTCCCGGTAGAAGTGACCGGCCCGGCCCATCAGACCGCCGAAAACGGGGCTGTGGGAAGCGTAACCTGCGGCACTCCCAGGGTGAAGCCGCCGTCGCGTATCCACGATTTCAGGTTCTCCGCCACCCTGAGCGCCATCGGATAACTCGACAGCGGAGCCGCGGGTATGTTTTTCCCCTGCACATCGATGCGGCCGCTCTTCAGCGCGGCGTAGCTCGTCTCCCCCAGCGCGCGGTTTATGGCGTTGGGGTAATCGATGCCGTAGTCCACCACCTGGCAGACGATGTCGCGGTCCGACACGCCGGTGAAGCGCGCGAGCTCCTCGTTAAGTATGGGGATGGGTATGCCCAGGCCGACCATCAGCGAACAGCCGTAGCCCACAAGCGATGCCCCGCGGATGAATTCGGCCGACATCTCCTTCATGTCCCCGGTCACGGCGATCGTGCCGGCGCCCTCGCGGACCACGCCGTTTTCGCCCCGCGGCACATGCGGGTTGTGCTGGGTACCTCGCCAGCTCACCACTCCCGCGGCGCCGCCCAGGAATATCCGGGTGCCGACGCCGATGGTCCAGTAATACGGATCGTTGAGCAGCGGCGAGAGCTGGCCGGCGCTCGAGTAGGTGGCGTTCGCCATGTTGGGGCGGAGTATGCCCATATAGGTATAGATGGTCCGCTTGGAGAGGTTTACCGCGCAGTTGTAGTTCTGGTAGGCGTTGCGCGGATTGTAGAGAAAGGCGTCGCGCAGGTCGCGGATGGTGACGGTCGTCTCGTATTCGCGGAGCGGATAACAGTCCGTGCCGTACGATCTGGCGCGAAGTTTCACCGGCCTTCCGGCTATAAGGTCCTCTATGACGTGCCCGCCGCCGTAGCGGAACTGACCCGGGTGCACTTTATTGAGGGGATCGTCCTCCTGCACCTGGGTGGCCCCGAGGTAAATATCGACCGCGGCCAGGCCGCCGTAGGCCTCCACGTCGTTCAGCCACACGCTGGAGGCCTTCATCTTGGGCCGGGTGTGACCGAAATTGATGAACGCGCCCGACGAGCACATGGTCCCGAACGTGCCGGTGGTCACCACATCGACCTTTTTAAAGGCGCTCTTCACTCCCTCCGAGGATACCAGCTCGGTCATCTCGTCGGCGCGAAGCACGACCGCCTTGCCCCGGCGTATCTTTTCGTTTATCTCCTCGTAGCTTCGCTGTATGGGGATGCTGTCCATCGGGTGTTCTCCTGGGGCGCGCGGACGCCGCGCGATTTCAGAGCGCATTCTATGCGGGCGCGCGGCGCAGTCAAATTTTATTTTCGGACGCGTCGCGCGCGGCCGCGCACGCGTTTTTGGTGTTGACCGGCGCGCCTCGATAGCTTCCGGTAAACAGTATATTTTTATTGCACTTAACGGGGCAAACTGTATTATATCGATCACACGGCGCCGTTTCACCGGAGCGGGGCATCCCTTCCGGAGGAAAGGCCCGACGCGCGGATGTACCGCCGACGGGAAACGCCGTATTAATTAATGGAGAGAGTGTATGCGATCTGAATTACGGCGTAAACGCGGCCGGATACCCGGCGCTGTCACGGCGGTGCTGGTACTGACGCTGGCGGCGTCATCCACGGTGGCGCAGGCCCCTTCCGCGGGTGATGGTCCGGCCGGCCTGGTGCCTTCGTCGGCCATCATGTTCATGCAGACCTCGCGCCTATCGAGCGCGGTGCCGGCGGCCCGATATTTTATCGAGAACCTTCTCCCCGCCGAGAACGCAAAGAAAATAGAGGCCTGGAGGGCCGATTTTAAAACCAAGACCGGCGTGGACGTGTTCGACGCCGCCTCTCTCGCGCGGGCCGACGTGGACACCGGCCGCCCGGCGGCGATGGCCTACCTGAACGCCCAGAAGGAGTCCGAGCGCATAATGATCCTGGTGCCGGTGAAAAACGACAGGACCTTCCCCCAGCGGTTCGTTGAGGTATTGAAGAAAGCGAACCGCGACAGGCCCGCGCTAGATCTCCATCCGGCGGTCAGCCGCCAGGGAAACCATGCGGTGTACCGGATGATGAACGACGTGTTCTTCACCGGTACGAAGGGCTATCTGGTCGTCGCCTCATCGCAGGACATCATCGCCTCCGTGCTCGATGCGGGCGCTTCCTCGCTCGCGTCCGATCCCCTGTTCGCCGAGTACTCCGCCAAAAAGCGCCCGGGCAACGACCTGGATCTGTATATCACAAAGACCTTCATCAAGCAGATCGGCGAGGAACGCCGCGGGAAGAAGCGGACCCACAGTGACGATGACGCCGGCGAAAACGAAGGCGGCGCGCCCGACGGGAAGGCGGAGCGCAAGTCTCCCGGCGGCGACACGCTGTCGATGATGGGGGCGCGGTCATACTTCTTCGAGTATATGGCCGCGGGTTTCGCGCGTACGAAGGACGGCATATCGCTCGACTTCAGCC
>CAZEAH010000527.1:0-2629 GCA_964510075.1 uncultured Leptospirales bacterium
AGGCTCTTCCGCCTGCAAACCGTCACCGGGCGGGGCCTCCTCACGCGTTTCCGATGCCGGCGGCGCGTTGCCTTCTTCCACCGGAAGCTCCTTGAGTCCTTCTTCGCTCACGGCGCCGGGAGGAGACGCCAGCGCTTCGAAGACCTCGGGGACGTATTTCCTTATCACATACACCGCAAGATACCCCAGCGCCGCGAAGACGAACATCAGCACGAGCGATCGTCCGATCACGGAGAGCGCGCCGTTTCCCGTCGCGGCCCCCGCGACGGCCGAGAGAACCAGGGCCACTATACCGAAAACGGCTCCCGCCCTGTATTCAAGCTGTATGTCGTCCATATTCATCATCAATCAGCGATTATACGCCTTAAAAATAGTAAACAGACGCATTAACAGCAAATCAAGCTCTTTTTGGCTACTCCGGCTCCTGCGACTCCTGTTTGAACAACTGCTTGAAGAAACCGGCTATCCCGCTCCCTTTCGTTTCACCGGTTTCCCTGTTGGCGATCCTGTCGGCGATGATGAACACGCAGCTCGATGCCTTCGATTTGGGATACGTTACGATAAACGGCTTCTGATTGCGTATCGATTTCGGCACGTACATATCATCGAAAATGAATCCGAGGTTCTCCACCTTGATATTGAGAAATTGCCCGGCGATATTGATGACCCTTTCGGCCACCTTCCTGCCCTCCGACACGGTCTGTACGCGGTTGACCACCAGGCGCACGGGCTTGTCGGGCGCCTGCGACGCGATGGATTTGATAATGCCGTAGGCGTCGGTGATGGCGGTGGGTTCCGGCGTTGTTACTACGATCACCTCGTCGGCAGCGTTCACAAAGCTCAGAACATTCTGAGATATGCCCGCGCCGGTATCGACTATCATGTAATCGTCTTCACCCAGGTCCGAGACCGCCTCGATGAAATCCTGTCTCTGCTTCGCCTCGAGATTGGCCAGCTGATGGAAGCCCGATGCGCCGGCGATGATCTTGAAACCCTCCGGAACCTCGATGACGATGTCCTTTAGCTTCTTCTTTCCCTTTATCACATGATACAGGTTGTACTTCGGGATGATGCCGAGTATGACGTTTACGTTGGCCAGCCCCAGGTCGGCGTCGAGGAGCGTCACCCTAGACCCGTCCCGCGCGAGCGCGATGGCGAGGGCCACGGCGAAACTCGTCTTTCCGACCCCGCCCTTGCCGCTGGTGATGGCGATGGTCCTTGTCCTGCGAACGCCGTCGCTCTCAAGGACCAGCCGGCGTAAATTGGTAGCCTGATCCACGATGCCCCTCCCCTTACTGGTGTATGCTGCCGATCATCATGTTCACGAGCTTTTCGGGGTCCGCGACGTCGATATCGTTGGGAACCTCCTGGCCGCTTGTGTAGTAGGCGATCGGTTTTTTATATCTGTCGGCCAGGTCCAGAACGTTCCCGATGTAGGTGGTCTCGTCGACCTTGGTCACTATTACACTGGTAAAATTCACCTTGTCAAACGATTTAAAGACACTCGCCAGGTCGTGCTTTTTGGTGTTTGCGCTCACGCAGAGAATCTTTTCGAAATCATATTCGATGGTATCCGCGTAGCTTTTGATCTCCGAGATCTTCAGGTCGTTCCTGTGACTGCGCCCCGAGGTATCGACCATGATGATCTCCGCTTTTTCGTGCTCTATCACGTCCTTGAACGCCTTCTGGTCGTTCACCACGTGCACCGGAATCTTCATGATCTCCGCGTATTTCTTTAACTGCTCGGTCGCCGCGATGCGATAGTTGTCGATGGTCACGAACGATACCCGGTATCCCTCCCGGAGCGCGAATATGGCTCCCAGCTTCGCCATTGTCGTAGTCTTTCCGACACCCGTCGGGCCGATGAACATCAGCACCTTTTTCCTGCTTCCTTTCTTGAACGGCCCGCTGGTAACGATCCTGCTTTTCAGTAGATCCCGCAGGGTTTTTTCTATCTTCGAGCGGTCGTTCAGGTCGTCGCGGCTTACGGCGTTGCGCACCTCTTCTATGATGCTTCTGGACTCATCTCTACCGAAGTCGTTGTTTTCGAGAATCTCGACGAAAGGTCTGAGAACCTCCTCCTCTTCGCATGAAGCGGCGGGCCTGACGGCGAGGCCGTCGCCTTTGGCGTCCATCATCCTGTTGAGCGACTCCCTGAGTTCGTGGAACTCCTTTTCGAGTTTGCGCAGCGACGAGAGCTCGCTTCTGTCGATCTCCACGGTTTCCTGCGGAGGCGCGGGGCGGGGAGGCTCGGGTATCGCGCGAGCGGCGGCAAGCGCCTTCTCGAAGCGCGCCGCGGGACGGTCTGCGTGCGGAACTTCGTTTGCGGACGACGCCTCGATCGCGGAAGGCGCGGGAGCGGCTTCCATCCGGACTCCCTTTTTCAGAATATCGTTGTCTCCCACGGTGAAATCGATGGTGCTCTTGGCGGCGGACTTGGGCCTGGCGCCGGATTTGCGCTCGGGAATGGCGGCCGTAAGCTCGACCAGCTCCTTCGCCAGCAGCTTCGAGTTGAACAGACCGCCCTCCTTCACATACTTGTGGCTGATCGGGATGGCGTCGTCGCCATGCTCCATTTTGAGCTTCATCATGGCCTCGTTGTACGTTTTCGCCTTTATCTTCACATACC
>CAZEAH010000528.1:0-2629 GCA_964510075.1 uncultured Leptospirales bacterium
TTTGCTCCGTGTATATCCTTTCCGATTAAGTGTTGACAGACAGATTGGGCCGTGCTTGTGTAGTGCGAAAGGACGAGCCGTCAGGAGAGCGGCGACACACACAGGCCGCGCCCGCGCGTACACTGCATTCGTCTTCTGCGCGCACCCGTCGTCCGTCCCGAATGTGCATATATACAAAGAAGTCACGTGCGCGTCTACTGCCAGCGATTACATGCCCGCACGCACGGACCCGGAGCGCCGGACGGCCCTTCGCCGCGCATACCGGCGCGAAAACGCGCCATCCGTACGCATGCTCGTATACGAAAGCGCGGATACCCATTCGCGCCTTCGGGACGTCGCGCCATCCGCGCCTTCGGAACGGGTCATCGTTCATTCGGGCGCGGAAAGCGCGAATACTCATTCGCGCTTTCATACCATATATAAGGATAACACTCTATGAAACGCATTCTTCTGCTTGTCCTGTGCCTGCTTCTGGTCGCATGCCTCGCCGCTCCCGCCTTTGCATGGACGTCATGCTGGGCGCCAAGGCCGGGTACTACATATGGCGGCCGTTCTACAATGATCTTGGGGCCTCGGGGATGAGCGACATCGACTACGGCACCGGCATGCTCGCCGGGCCGGTCGTCAGCCTGCTCCTCTCGCCCGATCTCACCTTTTCGCTCGCCGGGCTCGCCGGCCGGCAGTCAACGCACTGGCAGTCTAAATTCAGCGAATTCGATTCAACACAGAATGTTTCGGGCGGCTACTACTTCGACACGCTCCGGATCGATATCGATTCGGAGCTCAGCTATCGGCTGAGCGACAATTTCAAATTGTTTGCCGGGTACAAGTTTCTGTATCTCTCGAACGATTACAAGTACACCGAGGTCCGAACCTTGGTTGCGACCGGAGCTATTGATGAGATCGATATACAGGACATGCATGTCGTCACTCCGTTCCATGGCCCGGCGCTGGGTATCGGGATGTCGCTTCCGCTGAACGACCGGGTGTTTGTTTCGGCAAACCTGTCCGCGCTCTGCATGATCGGTGTATTTGATGTTAAGAAAAACACTCGATACAGCGATGATGTTACCAGTATGCCACCATTCGATGGTTTTACAGCCGTAAACGATCCTTTTGAAAAATCAAGAATGCAGCAGTTCGGTCTCAACGTGGAGCCGGCCATCGGATTAAATCCGGGCGGGGGGATGCCGATCATTTCACTCGGGCTGCGTTTCCAGTGGCTGCGAGTGCGCTTCACCGAGACCGGGGATTACCACGGTGGAACCGATGAGTGGTACAACGACTACCTCTACGGCATGTTCGTAAGCGCGGTGTACGTGTTCTGATTCGCGTTACGAAGGCGCGGGAGTCCGCGCCTTCGTAGCATTATATCGTCTTCGTCGGATTTTTTACAGCCGGTACAGCGCCGCCAGGTACGCGCCGTAGACGTAGTCGTTGAGCCCCTCCGTGTCGTCCAGCCCCTCGGCGTTTTTAATGGTCATGCGCACGTACTGGAAGCGGAAACCAAGGCTGAGCACGGTTTTCTCGTTCAGCAGAACCACGATGCCCGGTTCGGCGTTGAGCCCGATGCCGGAGGAGTCGAAGCTGAATTTGCTGGCGGGATTGACCGAGGGAGTGTTCAGGTCCGGAATATAGTAAAGAGTCTCTCCTGTGTCGATTTTAAAGACGCCGAAGAAATAAATGAACGAAAGGTTCACCGTAAACGTAAACGTATCGCTTATGGCCGCGGAATACCCCAGGCCCAGTCCGGGCGCGTAGTTGTATTGTTTGAAGGTCAACTCGTTGCTGTCAATATAGACATGGGAGCCCGCCGGATCACGAAGGCCGGTCGCCTCGATGAGGTCCCATGAGGCTCCCTGTTTGTTCACCTTCATCGTCACCGGCTGGTATTTAAATCCCGCGAACAGCTTGAAATTCCCCGACAGGGTATAGCTCAGCGCCGTGTCCAGATCGTGGCGAACCGTCCGGGCATAGCCGGAATAATGGTATTACCGTAGATTTCCACTCTCCCATTCGGAGGAATGGACGTCATAATCCGCCCCCAGCACTCCGTAGAGGTACGACACGCTGAACGTCAGCCGGTCCGACAGCAGAAGGGACGCGCTGGGCCCGTACATCATGCCCGATCCTCCCTCTATGTATTGCCAGCCCTCCCACGGCGCGATCTTCTCGCCGACGTCTTTAAGGTACGGGTTCCACGCAACGTACCACACCTTCGCCCCCAGCAGGGCCTCCACGGCAAGGGCGCGGGCGGGGACGCCTCACAGAGTTATGCAGAGTAAAAAGATGACATAAATCGCTCGTGAAATCTTCATACAATAGCCTCTCGTATGTTTTTTATGGGCAGTGCGCGCTGACACTGCGGTACGGGGCGCGGGGAGCGATGGTTGACATGGCTAAAATACGCGCGATTATTAGCGCGGCGCAAGATTTTTTTGGGGTGATGCGAAAGCGCGGAAACACTCTTGACAAATACCCGCCGATGTCCACATGCTCGGCCTCTGACCATGAGATACCGTGTCAAACCATCAGGCCTCGGCGTCACCGGCGCCATTCCCGGCTCCAAGGCGCACACCATCCGCGCGCTTGTGTGCGCGCTCGCGCGCTTGCGCGACGCGCTCGCCCT
>CAZEAH010000529.1:0-2628 GCA_964510075.1 uncultured Leptospirales bacterium
GCCGAAAGACCGCCGCCGTCGCGGCCCGGACCGGCAAGCTCCCGAAAAACGGCTTCGACTCCAGGGCCATACGGGAACAGCTGGGGGCCGAAATATACATCGACGACGAGATAAGCGGTATCGACCGCCCCGGCGTCGCGCTGGGGCTCGCGTGGACCTCGTACGGCGGGGCGACGCTCATGATAGAGTCTATCGGGGTTGGCGCGGAAAAGGGCGGCGCGATAAAGCTCACCGGACAGATGGGGGAGGTGATGGGAGAGTCCGCCAACATCGCCTACAGCTATGTCCAGCACATCTTCTCCGGCGACGAAAAGGCCGAACGCTTCTTCCGCAACCACATCGTGCACCTGCATATACCCGCCGGCGCGACGCCGAAGGACGGGCCCTCGGCCGGAATCACGATGGCGTGTTCCATGTACTCGCTGGTTACGGGAAAACCGATCCGTAAAAACCTCGCTATGACGGGAGAGCTCACCCTGACGGGGAAGGTATATCCCGTCGGGGGCATCAAGGAGAAGGTAATCGCGGCGCGACGAGCCCGCGTGAAGGAGATAATAATCCCCGCCCAGAACAAAAAGGACCTCGAGGAGATACCCTCCTATATAAAGAAAGGCTTGAAATTTCACCCGGTAGCCAGTATTACTGAAGTAATTGGGATTGCCTTCAGTAAACAGAAAAAAGGAGAGTCCGGCGATGGCGGTAAAAAACCTGATGGAAGACATCGTAACAAGCGTCGTGCGCGAGGTCCTAAAAAAGGATAACGATATACCCAAGGGGGACATCTACGAACAGGACATCATCGCCTATGTCCTCAACCGCGTGCCGGCCCGTTATATCACCAGCGAGCGCGGCATCATCCACGGAAAGCTCGAATCGCGCTTCAAGTTCCAGCAGCGCACCGATATCCTCTTCCTCATACAGGAGGCCATCCAGAACGTGCGCAGCCGCCGCCCCTCCAGCCCCTCGAGCGTCGACGAGCTCGCCGGGCGGACGCGCATGCTGCCCCACATCATGGGCGAGGTCCTCGAGGAGACTACCTTCTCGATAATCCCCGGTGTAGAGGTCACTCTGCTCTACGGGGACAGACCGGCCGCCATGATCGACGAAAGCTGGACCAATCCCTATTTTACCAACAAGGCGACCAAGGGCTACTTCCATTTCTGGCCCGAGTTCAACGAAAAGGAAATGGACGCCAAAAAGGACAACACGTTCAGCCTGACCTTCTCGCATCCGAAATTCTCGCCTAAAAAAATAGAGGTGGCCCTGCGCGTCCCCGAGAGCACCAATCTCTACGAGTCCCGTATCATTCCTATCACGCTCATGCAGATTAAAGAGGGAGTTGACATCTCCTTTCTGTATGAATAGGCGGTCGCTTCGATGAACAGGTTTATTCCCGCTCTTGCGTTGGCGATTCTGTTTGTTGCGTATCCCTCGAAGGGAAGCGCCCAGGTGCGCGGCACGGCCATGGGCAATCTCATGACGGTGGTTTCCGACGGCCCGTTCGACGCCGGCAGAAACCCCGCGCTTCTCGCCTTCCAGCCGACCGATACGGCCGCGGCCGCCTACGTCCGCTCCCGCGCGGTGGACGAAACCGATACGGAATATTCATCCTCACTTCCCATTAATGTCGGCGAGCCGTCGACGTTCAATGCCGGAGCCGTGGCGGCGTATTCCATGAAGTTCTCGGGCTCGGTGCTGGGGTTGGCCGTCGGCGAGATGGGCGGGGACCTGTTATCTCTGCGGGAGTCAAGAGTAACGTACAGTGCCGCCTATCTGGAAAGGGAGAAAGAAAAAACTCTCGAGGCCAATCCGTCGTTTGCGACCGCCTTCGCGTTACCCGTTGATGACGCTTCCGCAATAGGCGTGCAGCTGATCCTTACCGGAGGATACAAGCGCACCGAAAAAACCAAAGACTACTTTATGGGTGCCGTGAAAAGGGCGTCCTTCGAAACCCTTAAAAATGAAGAATCGATCACGGCAAGCGCCGGGTTGGGTTACTCGGTGAGGAAGAACGACACACAGATCGGCTTCCTTGTGCGTTCCGGTGATGTCACGCTTCGGCGTCAGTCCCTCGATTATGATCATAAAGATATCGACTCATCCCTTAATCCAAGCGGCGGCGACCGTACGCCGTACAAGGCATATTACACCGAGGCGCCCCGGTTTATCGTCGGAGGCTATCATCGCCTATCTCCGAATTTCGGCTTCGCGTTCGAGGCCTCGTATATGCTCTCCAATACCACCTACAACAGGGAGCGCGACGCTTCGGTAAGCGTTGAGACTGCTCCAACGCCCGACTTTGTCATTTCGTTCGCTCGTAATTACACCATCACCACCGACGACTCCCTGCAGTTCAAGGGAGGTGTTGAATTCGTCGCGAGAGACGGCCTCTCTTTCACCCTGGGCACCGGGTACGAGTACCGTGAATCCTTTCAGGAAAGCGAGACGATGAACCGCGTGAGCATCCGTTCGAAGATGGAGATCCTCTACGCCATCCTGGGGGCGCATTACGCGCTCAGCCAGGCTACCGGAATTTCAGTCCTCATCTCCGGCGGGCGCGTGAAGATTAATGCGAACATGGTGCAGGAGAGCGCGTTCTCGGTGCATATCGATAATACGGAACTGATC
>CAZEAH010000530.1:0-2628 GCA_964510075.1 uncultured Leptospirales bacterium
GGGCAAGCGTCAGATGCGCCCCGTTCTCGAAGAGGCAGAACGCGAGGATTTGCTTTACGGCGGACTTTCTGAATACGAGTCCGAGGATACCCATCATGAAGACGACAATCGAAACGATTAAAGGAATCGCGAGTTTCAGCAATGAAAACTGAAGATACACCGGGTACAGCAGGAACGCCACCGTGAGTGAAACGGAAAGGGCGATGAACGGGTTCAGCATCCCGGCGAGAGGTGCCTCTTCCTGGACGAAGCGGATCTTCGCGATGAGCCGGAGGACCAGAAAGGGCACCAGTATGACCTTCATTACGAACGCGGTCGCCGCCCAGATATACAGTGTATCGATGGAATGGGTGTAGGCCAGCAATGCGAATATCGAAACGAGTACCAGCGTCTGAAACGCGTACGCGAAGGTCGCCCACCTCAGATTTCTGATCTCAAAGGTGAGAAACGAGGCCACACCCAGAAGGAGGCAAAGGATCGACATGGTTTCGAAAGCATTCATCAGTTTGTCCTCCAGACCACGTAAAGGATAAGGGAAAGGACCGCGACAACGAACGCGCCGCCAGACGCGAGACGCATTTTCAGAATGTGATACCTGGCATGAAAATTCTCAACGAATGAGGCCGCTATATAGAAGACGAACAGCTTCCCGACAAACGCGGCCAGTGAAAGCATCGGATTATGGAGTGACGGCCACGGCAAGAACAGCGTGCAGAAAATACCGATTATGGCGCACTGTCGTATCGCCAGGGCTCCCTTGGCCAGTGCGAGTCTTCTTCCGCCGTATTCCGCAAGCAGCCCTTCCTGGAGCTCCTGTTCCGCTTCCGCAAGATCGAAGGGATTTTTACCGGTTTCGACATAGGTGGCCCACAGGAAGGCAACGGCACCAATGGAAAAGGCCGGCATGAAATAATTGATCGCACCGGACTGGACTTTAGAGGTTATCTCCACCAGGCTGGTGCTCTCTGCCAGGAGAACGACGACAAGGGCAGAAAGGACGAGCGTGGGTTCAACCAGTATTGAGAGCACCTGCTCTCTGCTGCCGCCAATCGCCGCGAACGGGCTTCCAGAGTCGAGTGAGGCTATTCCGAAAATAAAACGCATGAGCGCGACGAGATAGACAAAGACCAGGAAGTCCGAAAACATGCCAAGCTTTGGGCTTGAATACGCAACGGGAATCGCGGCCAGCAGGGTGGCGGAAACGGCGAACATGAGATAGGGCGCGGTCCTGAAAACCCAGCTCGTGCTTTCCGGCAGTGTTTCGGAACGCTTAAAGAGTTTTATAATATCCCGGTAGGTTTGAAAGAGATCCGAGGGGCCGCTCCTGCTCTGGAACTTGGCCCGCATCATCCTGCCGAGCCCGTTGAAAAGCGGGGTCAGCATGATAATGATGACTACCTGCGCGAACATCATCAGTATATCTGTGGCATTCATAGTGTTCCCTTCCTGTTTAGAGATGCATTGCAATTATGAGGAAAATCGCCAGTGTCACCAGGACATACGACGCGTATGCCTGCATGCTGCCGTTCTGGATATAGCCGGCCTTCTCAGATATCCACTTCACGAGCCGGATCACCGGCTGGTAGAAGATGTCCCACCATATGTCCCTCGCATGGGAACTGTACCGAACGGGGCCGAAATATCCGTTTGTCTCCTCGAAATGAATGTCGCTGCGATAGAGCCAGCCGAATATTTTACGGAGGGCGCCGGTAAATGGCGCGGCGGTCATTTGCATCCGGCTGGTGTATTTTACTCCACAGGCCCACGGTTCGGTGGTTCTGACGGTTGAGAGACTGTCTTTGAAGATCGCGGCGAATATAACGGGAAGGACGAGCATGGAGATGAGTATCGCCGCTATAAGGGCCGGGGAAATCGCCGAATTGAGCGGGGAGTTCACCGTCATAACACCGCTGGCGGCATATGAAGATTCAGTGATAAAACTCGTAACCTTCATAATGCATCCGGCGACGTACGGGGCCCCCAGGCCGAATGCCAGGCATCCGGCGACAAGAATGTACATCCCGGCGACCATGCTGAGAGGAGATTCCTTCGCCTTGTCCCAGATGTCTTTGTTCCGCGGCACGCCTCCGAAGATTACACCGTATACCTTTACGAAACACATTACCGCCAGCGCGCCGGTAAGCGCCAGCGCCACGATGGCGGCAGGGAAGAGGAATTTCCCCAGGGTTGTTGAGGCCAGCGTTGCGCTGATCATCGCATGATAGGTGATCCATTCGCTGACGAATCCATTCAGCGGCGGAAGCGCCGAAATAGCCATGGAGCCTATAAGGAAGGCGAATGCGGTGAGCGGCATTTTGCGCGCGAGTCCGCCGAGCACCTCCATGTTTCCGGTGTGTGTCCTGTAGAGAACACTGCCGGCCCCGAGGAAGAGGAGTCCCTTGAAGGTGGCATGATTCAGCACGTGATAAAGGCCTCCAAGAAAACCTATGGCGGCAAGGAGACCATTATGGATGGCGATACCGTACACGCCCGTTCCGATGCCGAGAAGGATGATGCCGATGTTCTCGACGGAGTGATAGGCGAGCAGGGCCTTGCTGTCGTGCAGGGTGAGCGCATAGAGCACCCCCACCAGAGCGGAGCGAGCCCCCAGAAAAAGAATAAGTATAC
>CAZEAH010000531.1:0-2626 GCA_964510075.1 uncultured Leptospirales bacterium
GTACCCAAGGGAGCAGCCTGTTGAGCGTCGCCGCTCCCGCGTGGTCGTAGATGCGCTGGAGTATCGCCTTGGTCGAGCGCGGCGCGCTCAGGCGGTAGGACATGAGGAGCGCGCCCACCAGGCAGTCGGCCGGCTTCCACTCCGCTGGTTTTCCTCCCAGGATGAAGTACTCGCGCGGAAGGCGCTTCACCGCGGCGAGGTAGGCGTTCACTCCGCGCGTGTAGGCGTCGACCGCGAGGCGGGTCTGCGGCGAGAGCCGCCCGTACTCGACGAGCGCCGCGCGGTAGAAACCGAGCGTCTTGAAATAGCGGTCGGTCTCCAGCGTCTTCTCGCCGAAGAGCGTGGAGAGCTCTCCCCTGCCGGCCAGCCGCGTGAGGTCCATCTGGAACATCCGTTCGCGGGCCGTGATGTAGCCCTGCGCGAAGAACAGGTCTTCGTCACTTTTAGCCAGTATGTGCGGAATGCCGTGGTCGTCGGTTCGAACCTCGACCGGCTCTTTGAGCCCGGGCACGTCGACGGTTCCGGTGTACGAGGGAACGGCAAGCCTGAAGAAAACCTGAAATGTTACGAGCACGATGACGACGAGCGCCACGAGCGCGAGTGCGGAGACCTTGAGCCATTTCCTGACGGTGGGTTTCATGGGCAGCTCCCGTAGACGGTTTTTTTGTATGGTGATCTGCCCGTGTATCACGGATCGACAGAGCGATCAAGAAAGAAATACCAATTAGAACGACTCCACGGGTGATGCGCCGGCGCGGCGTGAACGGGAAAATGCGCTTCCTGAGGCAGTACGACTCGCGGCAACGAGATAAAAAGGCTTGACGCCGCTTCCCATATAGTTTAGTATCAAACCATATGGGGCCCGCATGAACATCTCGCACGCCAACTTCGTCTACTCGCTGGGACGCCTCCGGCACCTGGCGCTCCGCTTTATTGAGCGGGAGATGGAGCGCAGGGGCATCGAGGGGATGGCCCCCTCCTTCGGCGACGTGTTCATGATAGTGGCCGCGCTGGGCCCCCTGTCCATGAAGGAGATCGCACGTCTCACATACAAGGACAAGTCGACCATCACGGGTATCGTCCGGGCGCTGGAAAAGGCCCGGTATCTCTCGCGCTCGGGCGACCCGTCCGACGGCCGCGCCGCGCTCGTCTCCATCACCCCCGAAGCCGTAAAAATAATCCCGGCCCTCGGCGAAGTGTCGGCGTTGATGAACGAGCGCCTGTTCGACGGCTTCTCCGAGCGCGACTGTCGGACGCTTTTCCGGCTTCTCGGGAAGCTCGGAGCCAACCTGAAATCGGCCGCGCCGGACGCAACCGGCACCGGGGTCCGCGCCGAACGCCCGGGGGAAGGAGGACGCGAATGAAGGACTATCGTTTCTGCCCGCTGTGCGGAACGGAGCTCGCGCCGCGACCTGTAGACGGGAGGACGCGCCCGGCCTGCCCTTCCGGCTCGTGCGGTTTCGTATACTGGGACAATCCTGTCCCGGTGGTTGCGGCCGTAATAGAACTGGAGGGCGGAGTGCTCCTGGTGCGCTCGGCCGGATGGCCCGAGAGGATGTTCGGCCTCGCAACCGGCTTCCTGGAAAGCGGCGAGACCCCCGAGGAGGGTGTTGTACGCGAGGTGCGGGAGGAGACGGGCCTCGCTGCGGACGAGGTACGATTCCTGGGATGTTTTTCCTTTCATCAGGCGAACCAGCTTCTGCTCGGATTCCACGTCCGCGCGTCCGGGAGCCTGGTCCTCTCGGACGAACTGGTCGAGAGCCGTCTGGTCGCGCGCGAAAGCCTCAAGGCGTGGCCCTTCGGCACCGGGGTGATCGTTCGGGCATGGCTGGAATCTTCCGATACTAACTCGATCTGACATTGCAGCCCACAGAGGAATAATGCTCATCAGGTCACACTACGACGGCGTCACGCTGTTTGAAATGGGGCGAAGCATCGGTCCCCTGGTTCCCTACTGGGTGCATGCCTTCCTGGTCGACGACCTTCTCGTGGACACCGGCACCATCGCCGCACGCCGCGAGTTCCTCGAAGCCCTGCGGGGACGCACGGTGCGCACGGTGGTGAACACGCACCACCACGAGGACCACGCAGGCAACAACGCCGCCCTTGCCTCCCTGTGCGCCCCCGTCATTCTGGCCCACACGAAAGCACTCCCCTGGATCGCCGATCCCTCGCGCATGCCCCTGCGGGCCTATCAGCTCGTCGCATGGAAACGCCATGACGGCTCACCGGCGCAATCGGTCGGCCCGACGGTCGAGACGGCGAACCATTCTTTCAAAGTGCTCTTCACTCCCGGGCACAGCTTCGACCACATCTGCCTCTACGAGCCGGATAAAAAATGGCTCTTCACCGGAGACCTCTTCTGCGGCCGCAAGATCAAGTATTTCAGGCGCGACGAGGACTACGGCCTCCTGCTTGAGAGCATCGAAAAGCTCGCCGGGCTCGACGTCGAGACGATCTTCTGCGGTCTGCTCGGGGTGGTGCGTGACGGGGGGAAAATGCTCGCCGACAAGGCCGCGTTCATGAGACAGCTCCGCGACGACGCGCGCGTGCTTTCCGCCGCGGGCCTGTCACCGCGGGCGATCGCGCGGCGGCTCATGGGGCGCGAGGGCGCGATGTATTACCT
>CAZEAH010000532.1:0-2613 GCA_964510075.1 uncultured Leptospirales bacterium
GGTGGGGTCATTTTCATTGCCGACCCGGGGTCATTTTAAGTGACGGATGACACCTTCTCGATCTCGGTGATTTTCGGCTCCAGGATGCTGATGACCTGCTCGATCATCGTGAGCACTTTACGGGTGAACCGGATGCGGATTTTGTGGCGCTTCCCGATAAAAGAGCCCAGGGTGTCGGCGAATATGGCGTCGAGGGAAGGAATGTCTTCGGTGAAACGGTCAGGCAGCACCGTGAGCTTTTCGATCTTGTTGATGATGAAGAGCGAGAGGACACCGTTGTATTCGTTCAACGCCGCCAGGTAGAGGTTGTTGTTGCGGAAGACCTGGTGGTAGGGGCGGACGGTTATGGTATAGGCTTTACGGGCGGTGTTGGGCATGTAGTCGAAGCGAAGCTTTTTCTTTTCGACGACGGCGAAGTGGATGCGGGCCAAAAGCCACAGGCAGTCCAGAGGGTGCTTCTGTATGAGGCGCTCAAGGACCAGGTCACGGGTGCTGTCGGCGACCACGAAGCCGGCGTAGACGGCGGCGATGCGCCGAAGCCTGTCACCCTCAAGGGAGTCCGCCAGCAGGGTGCGGCGGCTGCCGCGTTTCTTCTCGATAAGGAGGCCCAGCTCCTCCTCCAGGTTTTTCTTGATGTAGTCCCGTATGTTCTTGTCGGTGAGGGGGCCGCCGGGTTCCTCCAGCGAAAGGAGGTTCGCCAGGCTGGAGCCGTTCCAGTCCTCCGGGTCCTTGTTATTCTGCAAGAGGGCGATGACGTGAAGATAGCGGCGCAGCACGTTAAGCTGCGTCTCGGGCCGGGGGAATTCATCTTTCATGATGGGAAGCGCACCTCCGGTTGAAGTTCCGTCCTTAACATGAGGACCGATGCGTCATAACCGTAAAAAATACCGAGATAAACACTTCATGTCTATTACGGATCAAAAGGAGAGCCTATCTTTATTAAGTAATTCATACCCCACGGTGCGTCGTTTGTCCATTACATTTCAACAGCAAAGGGGTACGTATGAACAGAGAAAAATCACATCAATTCAGGGGCCGTACATGGGGAGCCCCGAGGGAACTGGTTTCGAGATCCTGCACGGTCATGGAAAGCGAGGGAGGGGTCCCTGTCCGCGGGCTCATCGCCGGGTACCTGTGCGCCGTCATGGAACGGTATGAACTGACCGAAAGGGTTTTGGAGCTCATTCTCCTCCTTATGAGTATCGAGGAGCGACAAAACCTTGTCGATCTCATCTACGGGCCCGATCTGGACCGCGGGGAAGAATGGCTGGACGGGAACACTTCCTATTTCGAGGTACTGAAAAATATATTCAGGCCCGACAGCCTGGATTCGCTGCTGCTGGAGGACCTTTACAAGGGAATCCTTGGCACATCGCAGGAAGAAGTAATCGCATATCTTACCAAAGAACTAAAACACAAACAACGTGAGCTCGTCCAGAGCCACGGAACGCCTTTTTTCGGCCGTATGGCGGAACTGGGGCGCATCTTCGAACTGGACGAAAAAGACCGGGACCTGCTGTGCTTCCTGTACTGCCATTACGAGGCCAACGTAAGCTCGTTCTCAAACCTCACGTCGGATTTCACCTTCCATGAGTTTCTTGAATTCACGAGCGCCGCCGTGGGCATACCCTTCCAGGAAGTCCGCTACCGGCTGGGCTATGGCGGGAAGCTCTACAAAACGGATATTCTGAAAGACATCGATACGCGCAGGTCGGATTTCTTCGCGATCGATGATTCCATTCGCAATTTCATGGCCGGCATGTCGGAGAAGACCCTCGTGGATAAATGCGTGAAGCGCGACGAGGGAAAGCGCCTGGAGTTGGACTGTTTCACCGTGGAGAGGGAAAGGGTCGCCGTTATGCTCTCGCTTTTGCGGTCGGGAAAGCCCTGTAACATACTCCTCCACGGCGTCGCCGGGACGGGGAAGACCGAGTTCGCGCGCTCGATAGCGGCGGAGGCCGGGAGGGACGTGTATTTCGTCAGGATGAGCGAAAGCATGAGAGACCTCGACGACAGCGGGACTTCTTCCGAGGCGGGAAAACGCCTGATCGCCCTCAGGGTAGGCATCAATGCCGTCTCATCGGACCGGGGGGTCCTGGTCGTGGACGAGGCCGATTTTCTCCTCAACACCAGGTCCATGTTCCAGTCGGTTTCAGGGGCGACGGAGAAGGGATGGCTTAACAACCTGCTGGACAACTGCCCGGCCACCATCGTCTGGATAAGCAATGAAACCGGGAGCATGGAGGAATCGACCCTGCGGCGGTTCTCGTACAGCCTTTACTTTCCCGAGTTTACCGGGAAGGAGCGCGTGCGGGTATGGGAGAACAGGCTGAAGGGACACCCGTTGAAGGACCTGATAGGAAGGCCCCTGATACGGCGGCTTTCGGAGGAATACCGGGTCAACGCCGGGGCAATCGCGTCGGCACTGGAGTCGGCCGAGCGTCTTTACGGGGGCGTGACGGTCAACAGGCGGGAACTGGAAAAAACCCTGCGGGAACTGCTGTCGCGCCACGAGGAACTGATTAACGGTTCATTCAAGCGGAACGAAAAGGAGGACCTTGGACTGCACCCCTAAAACTGGAGTGACAAAACCAACGGTTTTAGGAGAATAAG
>CAZEAH010000533.1:0-2596 GCA_964510075.1 uncultured Leptospirales bacterium
GTACAAGTGCGGCGCGCGCTTCTCCCGCCGCTCCATCGACGAGGTGTTCGCCGATATCGACCGCGCCGCGGCGCTCGACGATTACCTGTACGAGCGCGGCATCGGCTTTCCCGTGTACACCGCGGCCGATTACGCGCGCGCCGCCGGCGTGGCCGAGGAAATCCGGAAGGCGCGGTGGGAGGCGGGAGCGCTCGATCCCGCCGGTCCCGATGAAGAACCGGTCGAGGTGAGCCCGCGCATGCGCTGGTTCATGCAATGGTTCCGGGACCGTCCGTCAATCGAGGATTGCGTGTCCCAGCTCGTAAGCTGGCGGATCGCCGGAGGGGCGACCTGTTTTCTCGGCGATTCAGACGGACTTTTTGTAAAGGCGGACGTTGTCTGCGCGGTGATCGAAAGGGTGCGGGAGCGGTTCGGTTCCATACGGCGCTTTACCGTATACGGCAGGACGCGCTCCGCCGCGCGTTTGCGCTCTCCGCGCGAGCTCGAGCGCATGCGCGAGGCCGGCCTCAGCCGCGTGCATTTCGGGCTTGAAAGCGGGAGCGACCGCGTGCTCGAGGCGGTGCGAAAGGGCGTCACGGCGCGGGATCACATTGACGGCTGCCGCGCCGTGCGCGAGGCGGGGCTGTCGTGCTCGGTATACGTGATGCCCGGCCTCGGAGGCGCGGCTCTTTCCGAGGAGCATGCGCGCGAAACGGCGCGCGTCCTGGGCCTGGCCCGCCCTGACTACGTCCGCCTGCGGAGCCTCGAAATCTTCCCCGATTCGCCGCTCGAGGAGGAACTCCTGTCGGGGCGCTTCGTCCCCTGTTCCGAGGAACAGGTTGTGCGCGAGATCCGTGTCATGATCGACGAGACTGAAGGCGAAATGGAAATCGCGAGCGACAGCGCGTCCAACCTCCTGGAGATCTACGGCCGACTGCCGGAAGACCGCCCCGCCATGCTTGAAGAGATCGACCGCTACCTCGCGCTCTCTCCGCGTGAGAAGCTGGAGTTCAGCCTCAGGCGCAGGCTTGACGCCTTCGCCGGACAATACGGCGGCATCACCGACGATATCGAGGAGGCTATGGAGCCTCTGCTGAAAAACGGGCGGGTCGACCTCTCCCGCGCCGACGACGCGCTCCTCTCCTCGCTCATCGCGCTCGTCCGGGGAAAGCTCATGCCGTGAACGGCCCCCAGCGACGCGTAAAAAACTGGACAGACGAACGCTACGATGGCATTGGAAGCACATGAAGAAATCGACCATCATACTCTTCGGCGACCCGGTCCTCAGGGAGGAGGCACGGCCCGTGGTCGCGTTCAACAAAAAGCTCGGAGCGCTCATCGACGGTATGCGCCTCACGCTGGCCATGCGGCTCGACGGAGCGGCGCTTGCGGCGCCGCAGATCGGCGTTTCAAAGCGTATTACGGTAATCGATTACCTGGGAGAATACCTCGAGCTTGTCAATCCCGAGATTGTGGAAGCCGCCGGGGAACAGCTCGATTACGAGGGCTGTCTCTCGTTTCCCGGGTTTTCGGGAAGGGTGAAGAGGGCCGAAACGGTAACGGTGAGATTTCAGGATCGTGCTGGCAAGGAGCGAACGATCGAACGGTCCGGAAAGATGGCCCGCTGTCTGCAGCACGAGATCGACCACCTGAACGGCGTGCTCTTTATCGACAGGACCGCCGACGAGTTCCTTGTTAACTCCTTCGACGGACGAAAGCTCGCGGTGCGGGATGTACTCATCACGGCGCCGCCGCGCGAAAAGCCCGTCGACGTCTGATCGCCGCGGATCGGCCACGGCCGCACAATGAAGACCAAGTCCTTCGAGTTCAACCTCCGCGAGCTGGCCGGCTCCATGGGCGATTTCGGCACCCTGTTTCCGTTCGCCATCGGCTACATCGCGGTCAACGGCCTCGACCCGGCGGGGTTCCTGGTGATGATGGGCGCGGCGAACATCACCACAGGCCTGGTGTACCGCCTGCCGATGCCGATAGAGCCCATGAAGGTCCTGGCGGCCACTGCGATCGCCCTGCGCTGGACGCCCGAAACCGTTTACGCCTCGGCCTTCGCGACAGGCGTCATCTGGCTCATCATTTCGCTCACCGGCGCGATGAAATGGCTCGCGCGCGTCACGCCCCTGTGCGTGGTGCGCGGCATCCAGGTGGCGCTCGGAATCATGCTCGCGCTGCAGGCCTATCCGCTCGTAAAAACCTGGTGGCCGCTCGCGGCCGTCTCCATCATCATAATCGTCTTTTTACGCGAAAACCGTTACGCCCCGGCGGCGGTCGTGCTGATGGCGCTCGGCGCGGCGATCGTCGTCGTGCGGGGGGAGGCGGCCGGCATCACGCCGCCGGCATTCACGATGCCGCCGCTCACCTCCTTCGGCATGGCCGACGTCACGCGTTCGCTCGTGACGGGCGTCATCCCCCAGGTGCCGCTCACCATCGGGAACGCGGTCATCGCGACCGCGGCCCTTATCCGCTCGTACTGGCCGGAGCGGGCCGACGTCGACGAGCACCGTCTCGCCCTCAACCAGGGAGTAATGAACGTGGTGGTGCCGTTCTTCGGCGGCATGCCGATGTGCCACGGTTCGGGCGGTCTGGCGGGGCAGTATTACTT
>CAZEAH010000534.1:0-2592 GCA_964510075.1 uncultured Leptospirales bacterium
GAACACGGCCTCCATGAAGTCCCATTTCTCGCATCCGGTGCCCCGCCGGTCTATAATGCTATCGAAATCATAGTGTGCCATCCCCGTCCTCCACGAAGTGCTATCTGACACTCGCAGGCGGCTTCGTTCAAGACATTTTCAGGCCTTCGGAATATCACTGCGGTCCTTCCATAACGCCCTGCCGGGAATTCCCTCCATCCCCCCTGTTTTTTTGACTTCTCCCCTTCAGATACCTATATTCTAACGGGACGCGCCCGGGCGTTCCGCAATATTCCTTCAGGCAAATTCCGGCATGGCGAAGCGCGCGGGCGGCGTGAAACGTCGAACTCGTGCGACGCCGCAACCGCGGCGGGGAGGAAGCATGAATATCCATCTGGACGACAGGGAGATGGAAATGATCATCGACCTTGTGGCGCGCGAGCTGAAAGACTTGCCGACGGAGATCCGCCACACCAGCACCCGCGAATACCGCGATATGCTGAAAGAGCGCGAGGAGCTCCTCGAAAAGCTCGCGACCCGTCTTAAAGCGTTGTCGATCGGCCAGGAGGGACGCGAAACCTCCGAATGGGCCACGATGATGTAAGGGTGACGGCCGCCCCCGCGGAGGCGGCCTGTCTTTTCCCGAGTTTCGCATTTATCGTTCACTTCAATCGTAATGCCAGTATCCCGGTACGTTCATCTCTTCGTGCGCGCCCTTGCGCCCGCGTTATCGGTTGACCTTTTCCTCCCCGATATGTATGCTGTTATATGATATTTTACCCGAGCGGCGCGCCGCGCGATACCGAACAGCACGAAACGAGGCATTCTGATGAATGAACCGACCGTCAACACCCATCACTGTATCGACCGCCGCCTGTGCGGCACCCCCGTACGGCTCGACGAGGGGGCCTGCACGGTCGAACTGACGCTCACCGACGAAATGCGCGCCGACGACAGCGGCCTGGTGCACGGCGGATTTATATTCGGCCTGGCCGATTACGCGGCGATGCTCGCGGTTAACCATCCTAATGTGGTGCTCGGAAAGGCCGATGTCGCGTTCCTGAAACCGGCACGGTCGGGCGAACGGCTCCGGGCGGAGGCACGGGTCAGCTCGTCCGAAGGCAGAAAGCGCTCGGTCGCGGTCGATGTTTTCCGGAACGAAGAAAAGGTGTTTACCGGAACCATGCTCTGCGCGGTGCCTGACCGCCATGTGCTGGAGGGAGCGCAGTGAATTTCGACGGCGGCTCGGCGATCGCGGGGGTCCTGGCGGCCCGGGGGGTGCGCTTCCTCTTTACCCTGTGCGGCGGGCACATAGCCCCCATACTGGTCGGAGCGAAACGCGCCGGTATCCGCGTCATCGACGTGCGCGACGAGGCGACCGCGGTCTTCGCCGCGGACGCGGTGGCCCGCCTTACGGGCGTGCCGGGCGTCGCCGCGGTGACGGCCGGCCCCGGGGTGGCCAACACCGTAACGGCGCTCAAGAACGCGCATCTTGCCCAGTCACCGCTGGTCCTCCTCGGCGGCGCGGCGGCCACCGTGCTCCGCGGGCGAGGCTCGCTTCAGGACATCGATCAGGCGGCGCTTGTCGGCCCCTGCGTCAAGAAGGTACTTCGCGTCAAGCGCGCCTGCGACCTTGCCCCCGTACTCGAGCACGCGTTCGACCTTGCCCTTTCCGGCGTCCCCGGCCCCGTCTTCGTCGAATGCCCCATTGACCTGCTCTACGACGAGGCCCTTGTGCGCCGCTGGTACGGCATTAAAAGCGATACGCCCGGCGGAGGCGGCCTGCGCTCACGCGCTCTGCGCTGGTACCTCAACCGTCACGTTGACCGCATGTTCGCCTGCGCCCCGGAGGTCTCCGCCGGAGAACAGGTCCCGTCGGCATCCGTATCCGGCGCGAGCGTGCGCGCGGTTCGTTCCGCCGCGCGCCTCATACGCCGCGCCGAGCGACCTCTGATGATCGTCGGAAGCCAGGCCATGCTGCGGACCGAAGGCGTACCGGCGCTCACGCGCGCGATAGAGGCCGTCGGTATTCCCGTCTTCCTGACCGGAATGGCCCGCGGGCTCCTCGGAAGGGAGCATCCGCTTCTGGTGCGCCACCGGCGTCGCGAGGCGCTCGCCGAGTCCGACCTCGTCGTTCTGGCCGGCATGCCCTGCGATTTCCGGCTCAACTACGGGCGTGATGTAAACGCCCGCGCGAAGCTCATCGGCGTCAACCGCGGCCGCGCCGACCTCTACCTCAACCGCCGGCCCGACCTCGCCGCGCATGCCGACCCCCTGCTCTTCCTTTCGTCGCTCGCCGCAACGCTCCCCGGCCAAAACCGCTCCATTCCGGAGTGGATCGCGAGGCTTTCGGCGCGCGACCGCGAACGCGACGACGAAATAAAACGCATGGCCGCGGAGGAATCCGAAGCGATCAATCCGCTCGGGCTTCTCCGGCGTATAGACACTGCCCTTGGAGACGACGATGTCATCATCGTCGACGGGGGCGATTTCGCCTCGTCCGCCGCGTATATCGTGCGGCCGGCGGGACCGCTCTCCTGGCTCGACCCTGGCGTTTTCGGGACCCTCGGCGTCGGCGCGGTATTCGCCCTCGGGGCGAAGCTCGCACGACCC
>CAZEAH010000535.1:0-2583 GCA_964510075.1 uncultured Leptospirales bacterium
AGCGCCCCCAGGGAAAATTAATAGCTTTTTTTCCCTACAAAATTAATTTGCTACCCGGCCTAACTTCCGCAAAAAAGTGTTGCAATTAATGCGAGCCGTGCTATGCTCCCGTGCGGATTGTATACACCATAGCCAACGAATTGGCCGCAATTGATTAATTCCACCGTCTTGCGACATGCGGATGCAATGAGTGATATCCGGTGTTCGTCTTCGGCGAACGCTCAGTCTTTTTCTCCCCCTCCTGCTCTCTATTTAGCTTTGTGAATACGGATAACATCTCTGCCAGGGAAGGTGCTATGTTTCTGAAGCGACTGCTGCGAAATATCCCGGAAGATTACTCGTACTGGAATACCGCCTGGTTCGTCCGGATGACGAGGGAGTACGAGCACTATCATTACACGATACTCATGTATTCATTTGCGCTGGGCGCATCATTCCCCTTCATCTTCATGGTTTCCGATCTTCTGGCGTCGAAGTATGATCTGTTGCTGAATTATGCCATACCCCTTTTCCTTCTAACCGTAATGATGATCCTTGTTCATTCACGCAGGAATATCCCCCTGATGACATCGATAAGCCTATTTACCGCCATGGCCGGGTTTTTCTGCGCCGCGTTTCTTCCCGGCAGCAGGGGCGCGTACCTTGTAATAGTGATGGCCTTCGTACCTCTTGCATACGAAATAAAGGGAATAGTGCGGGGGCGCCTGTACTCATTGGCGTTTCTGCTTTCGATTATAGCGGCGGCGGTGCTGGTGCACTATGGGATAGTGCCGAACTGGCACCACGCGCTGACCGGCGAGCATGTGGCAATGGGGGCCGCCGGCTTCATTCTCCTTGCGCTGCTAGTCGAATCTGGAGAACGCCAGCACGAAAAGCAGGTGGCCCGTGTCATACAGCGCCTCATCTTCGACGATGCGACAGGCCTGCCGAACAAGGAAGCCCTGATGAACAGCATGCGCGACGACGAGACCTACCTTTTCGGCATTATCAGCATCGACAATTTCAAGGAGCTCTCCGCGCTCTTCGGGTTCCCGTTTTCGGAGAGCATTATCGTCTTTGCGTCGGAGAAAATAAGGGCGCTCGAGAGGGAATACGGCTACAGGACCTATAAGCTCATGTATCACGAATTCGGCATCCTCATGAAGACGGCTGAATCGGGCTACGACGAAAAGCGCGTGGAGGGGGTGCTCGCGTCCCTGTGGGAGGCCATCCAGCGGGAGCCGCTCCTTCACGATGGCATGGAGATTCATCTCAACTACCGAATCGGCGGCATCGTCATCCGCCCCGGAGAGACCGCCGCCTCGCTCTCGCGGGCCGATATGGCGCTCATATCAGGGCGGAGGAGCCATCGTCCCGTAACCGTGCTGTTCGACCCGGAATTCGAGCGCAACACGGTCATCAGCGCGGCCCAGCGATTTCATATACTCTCGCGAAACCGCGAGGAGGACACGTTCAGAACGTATGTACAGCCGATCCACGATGTTGAAAGCGGCCAGGTCCGCTTCTACGAGTGCCTTTTGAGGATAAAGAATCTTGACGGCACCTATGGCTCCATCCACCCCTATCTGTCGCTTGCCGAGTCCATCGGCTGTTACGACGCGCTCACGCGTTCCGTGCTGCGCGGCGCGGAGCGGGCGCTCATGGCGCTTCCGGCGGATGTATCGATAAACATATCACACGCTGACATCGCCAGGCCCGGCTTTCTGGATGAAATAGTCGAACTCTGCCGAAGAACGCGCGGCCGGCCGGGGCGCCTGGTGCTCGAAGTCATCGAAAAGGACGAGCTGGTCGAGGTGGACAACATCGTCGTCTTCTTCGAGAGGGCGCGGGCCGAGGGCTGCCTGATCGCGGTCGACGATTTCGGTTCGGGCTTCTCGAACTACGCCAACCTTCTCGCCCTGCCGATCGACATCATCAAAATCGACGGGGGCCTGGTCAAAAACATGCCGCACGACGGGAACGCGCTTGCCATGGTGGAGAGCATCGCGGGACTGTGCAGAAAAATGAAGAAGCTCACGGTCGCCGAGTTCGTCGAGAGCGAGCTCATCCTGGAGCATATACGGCGCATGGGTGTCGACATGGCGCAGGGGTACTACCTCGGACGTCCCGCGCCGCTGGAGAGGTATCTGGGTACGCTTCCCAACTGAGGCGGCGCCGGCCCGAAGGCGGGTGGATTCGTTAAGCCGGAGGAAACAGCCGGTACGCTACACCCATGGCAACCCGAAACCATGCGCGGAGGCATGGAACCTGAATGCTTCCTGAAGCGCAACGAGTCCTCTCGGCCGCTGGCAGCTCCCCTTTGATAAAGGGGAGCCCTATTGAGCATACCGGTTGGTTTTTTGGGAGCCGTGTAAAACAGTCAGAAGCCCATCCCACAGGAGCCTCCTTTACCAAAGGAGTGCGTGACGCACAGGATGTGCTAATGCCGGTGTTGCGACAGGAGGTCGCGTCTTTAGCCGGCCCGGAGGCGGGTGGATTCGTTACGCCCGAACAAGCAACCGGTACGTTACTTCTCCGTCCTGTTCTTCCCCAGCCTCTTGGCGCGGTACATGGCCTTGTCGGCGCGCGCCCGGAGCGCGTCGG
>CAZEAH010000536.1:0-2569 GCA_964510075.1 uncultured Leptospirales bacterium
TGCAAGGGCTGTTCGAAAACAGGCCGTTTATGCCTCAATGTGCTGAATAGTTACCGCGGGATTTTTATTTGCCGGGCCCGGATTCGTACCGGCCCCTGGGGGCGAATCGTTTATCGGAGTGTGTATGGCAGCGTACGGGGAACGGGTCGGGGGGGATGCAGATTCGGTCCCGGTTCATTTTTGGAGAGCGGGACGAGGATAACGCCGGCTTGAACCCCGCCTTATGCCGCTCGCAGGAACGGTGAAAAAAAGTAAATTAATGGTTTACATTGTGTGCGCCCCCCGCCGGTATATCCCTGTAGCGGTCCGCCGGACCGTAAAACGCTGTCATACCCGGCACATGGCTGATGAACGAGCGTGATACAACAGCAGGGAAGGATGCGGCGGCGGTTCTCTCCGCCGATATCTCCTACGGCGTCTTCGATGCATTGAATCACCCGGTCTGCGTGATCGGGCTCAAAGGCGATATACTGTACGCCAACGGCCGCTTTTCGAGTTTTTTTGAGAGCGCCGGGGGCTCGATGAGCATCGACCTCTCGCATCCATTTTCTCCCGAATACCGCAAGAGCATAGCGCTCGCCTATACCAAGGCCATTAAGGGTATTGACCGCAGGTGCTTTGCTGTGATGCGGACTCCGGACAACCGTCGTATTGCGATGGAAATCTATCTTTTCCCCATGTTTCGCGGGGAATCCGTCGTATCGATACTGGCCTTTCTGAAGCCGGTTTCCGACGACCGCGTCGTTTCGTTCGGGAGAAATACCGCTATGATGACGACCGACGACGAGCCTATGGCCAACTCCGGCATTTTCGATTTCGCGCCGTTCCCCATCGTGCGCTTCGATCGCGAAGGATCTATTGTGAGCGGCAGCGCTTCCGTCGAGAGCTTTTTCGGGCATTCCCTTGCGGAGCTGCAGGGAAACAGGAACCTGCTGTTCCGTTCGGTCGCTCTGTACGATTTCGAGCGCCTGCGGAAGGCCGTTTCGGATGTATTCGAAGGCCGCGCCGGGTTTAAGCGGCTCGGCGAGATACGAATACTCTCCCGCTCCAAGGAAGAGAAATGGGCAAACGTCATCATCTACCCGCTTGTGATCAACAGGGAGATCTTCGCCGTCGAGGCGGTCCTTGAGGATATTACCAGGATCAAGGCCCTCGAAGCGCGGATGAGCCTGATGAACCGCGTCCAGATTATCGGCGACCTCACGAAGGGCCTGCTCCATTCGTTCAACAACATCATCAATATTATTCTCAGCCGCACCCAGCTCCTGCTTCAGGTTACGGAGAAGGACACGGTGCTTGAGGGGCTCAGGGTCATCGAAAAGACCGCCGGCCAGGGGGTACGCCAGGTGCGCCGCATCCAGGACTTCATGGGCGAGGGCGACACCCTGCGGGAGAGCGAGTCGGAGGATTTTATCGACGTTATCGAAGACGCCATCGAATTCGCGAACATCCATTTTAAAGTCGAAATAAAGGAACGGCGGCGCCATATAAAGGTCGAGCGAAGGTATTTCTGCCTGGTGAATGTGAAGACCGACACCCGTCTGCTCAGGGAGATTCTCATTTCGATGATCTTCAAGGCCGCGTCGCATCTCCGCCGCAGCGGCACAATCAATGTAATGCTCAAGGACGAGGAGGCGCCGGCGCTCACGGTGATGGTCAAGAAGGAGGGGGAGGAGCCGGAAGCCGCGCCCGAAGCGGAGCGCGATTCGCTGGGGGCCTTCATTTTTTCAGCCATCGACATACGGCGCGTCGTGGAGCGCCTGAACATAAAGATCATCGAAGAGGAATCCGCGACGTCCTATTCCATCAGGGCGGTCCTTCCCCCCGGTATGGTCGCGGGAAAGGGCCGCAAAGAGATGGAAACGACCGAATACCGCGTGCGCGACAGGGACATCATTATCGTAGAGGATGAGAAGGCCCTTAAGGAGATACTGTTCGAGCTCTTCGATTCCATGGGCAACCGTGTAAGCGTCTTCGAAAGCGGCGAAGAGGCGCTCGCCGAGTTCAGAAAGGGCAAGGCCGATATGGTAATAAGCGATTACGGTACAAAAGGAATGACCGGAATAGAACTCCTCACGCGGGTGAAGGAACTTAACGAAAACGCGGTGACGGTCCTTCTGTCGGGCTGGATGATAAAGGACCTGAAGGCCTACCGCAATGTTGTCGACCTGTACCTTCCAAAGCCGTTCAAGCTCGACGTGCTGATAAAGGAAATCTCGAAGGTACTGAAAAACGGCGCCAAGTAATCACAGCTCGCGATTCATGCGCTCCATGTCGTCTTTCCTGCCGAGCATCACAAGGATGTCCCCGCCCTCGATTTTCGACTGTGACACGGGGTTGAAGATCATCTCGCCCCCTTTTTTACGTATGGCGACGATGATGACGCCGTAGTCGCGGCGCAGGTTGCTCTCCACGAGCGTTTTCCCCGCGAGTGTGGACGTATCCGCTATGCGATATTCCTCCATCAGCAGCCCCAGGTGCCTGTCCATGAGCGCGATATCGACGAAGTCGACCACTGTGGGGCGGATGAGCGCCTGCGCCATGCGTTTGCCGCCGATGAGATACGGCA
>CAZEAH010000537.1:0-2565 GCA_964510075.1 uncultured Leptospirales bacterium
GAGGTCGACTCCGCGCGCGCGGGCGCTGACGGAACGCGCTACATTTTTACCGGCGATTCGGAATTCGGTTACGGCTTCGCCCCGCTTCTCTCCGGCGCGGAGCGCGAGGCCGGGGCGCTTGCCGCGGCGAAGGCGGACCAGGACATGGACGACGGCCTGCTCGTCGTCTTTACGGGCGGGACCACCGGCGTTCCCAAGGCGGCGCTTCTTTCGCGGCGAAACGTGGCGACCATGGCCGCGGTGGAGGCCGACATACTGGCCACGCATGTGGACGGGCGGATCACGACGATCGCCTCGCTCCCGCCCAGCCATGTGGGCGGCACGGTCGAGATGATCGGCATGGCGCTGGCGGGCGGCTACGAGATCATCGTCCACGACTCGTGGAGCCCCCAGCGCACGCTGGAAGCCGTGCAGGCCGAGCGCATACAGTGGATCGGCGGCGTGCCCACCATGTTCGCCATCATGCTTCTCATGCCCGACATCGAGCGCTACGACCTCTCGTCGCTGAAGGTCGCCATCCTTTCCGGCGAGAAGGTGGAGCTGGAGCTCCTCCGGGCCATCAAGCACAAGATTTGCCCGAACGTCGTGATCGGTTACGGCAGCACCGAGGCCGGGTCCGAGGTGACCTTCACCCTTCCGGGCGACGACGAGCGGGCGATCGCCGACGGTTACGTGGGAAGGCCTCTTCCGGGGGTGGATATCCGCATCGTCGACCCGGAGGGCCGCGCGCTCCCCGCCGGCGAGAAGGGCGAGGTCGTGGTGGCCGGGCCGTACACCATACGGGGCTACTATAAGATGCCCGATGAGGACGCCGCCGGCTTCACCGCCGACGGCTATTGCAAGACCGGCGACCTGGGGTACCTGGACGCGGAGGGCGGGCTGTACATCAAGGGGCGCATCAAGCACATCATCCGCGTGGGGAGCTACACGGTGCTTCCCACGGAGGTGGAGGACGTGCTGCTTAAAAGCGGCATGGCGGGAATGGCGGCCGCGATCGGCGTTCCGGACCCGGTGTACGGGGAGGTGGTGTGGGCCGTTGTGAGCCCCTTTCCGGGCGTGGCGCCGGACCCGGACGCGCTCCTGCGGCTCTGCGGGGAGGAGCTCGCCGGTTTCAAGGTCCCCCGCCGCGTACTGGTGTGGGACGAGCTTCCCATCACCCGCATCGGTAAGGTGCACCGCGTCGAGGTGCAGAACAGGGTCCGCGAGATGATCGCGGCCGGACAACTTTGAACGATACGGAGGCGCGCAATGGAAGTACCGGTACTCTATGAAACGAACGACGGCGTGGGCGTCATCACGCTCAACAATCCCGAGAAATCGAACCCGCTCTCGCTCGAGGTGCTCAGGCGGCTGGTCGACGCCTTCCGCGAGAGCGCGGCCGGAGGCGACGTGTGCGTCATCTACCGGGCCGAGGGGAAAAACTTCACCTTCGGCGCCGACCTCAAGCACGGCTACCGGCTTATCACCGATCCGGAGCTTAAAAACGAGGCCGTCGCCGACCTGTGGACCTGGCAGGAGCTCACCACGGCCATGCTCGAGCACCCCGGCGTCATCATTGTCGGCTACCACGGCTGGATAGTCGGCGGGGGGTTCGAGCACACGCTCGCGGCCGACCTGCGCGTGGCCGCCGACGACACCAAGATCATGATGCCCGAGCTCGACCTGGGCATATTCTACTCCAACGCCTCGACGATGATACTTCCGCGCATAGTGGGCGAGGGGAGGGCGCGGGAGCTCATGCTTCTCGGCGAGGTGGTAAAGGCCCAGGCGGCGCTCGAGATGGGCCTTGTGTGCCGGGTGTGCCCGCGCGAAGAGCTCGACTCCGTTATGCGCGAGTATGCGGGAAAGCTCGCGTCGAAGGACCGCTACGCGCTTCGCACCGCCAAGCGCGTGCTCAACGCCGCGCGCCAGGGCACGCTGGAGGACGCTCTTTACCGCGAGGGGCGCGCGATGATCGACACGGGAAAATCAGGCGGGCCGGAGGCCCGTATCGGCGCCTTTCTTAAAATGAATAAATAGACCTTTATCGGGCGGCCGGGAGCCCCGGCCCCCCGATGGATACGCGAATAAAAAAGCGCGCGGCGCGACCGCGACGGGACGGGTAATTATGGAAAAAAGAAACCGGATATTCTACGGGTGGTGGATCGTGGCGGGCTGTTTCAGCCTTTCGTTCGCGAGCGTCGGCATCGCCATGAACTCCATCAGCATACTGTTCAGGCCGGTCAGCGAGGCGCTCGGGTTCAGCCGCGGCGATTTCACGCTGAGCTTTACGGTGGGGGCGGTCGCGATCATGCTCTCGGCGCCGTTTATCGGCACGCTGTACGAGCGCCGCGACGCGCGCCTGGTTGTTCTGGTGAGCGCCGTGCTCCTTTCGGGGAGCTTCGCGCTCTTCTCGCTGTGCCGCACGCTCGCGCGGTTCTACGCGGTCTCGGCGCTCATGGGGGTGGGCGTGGCCTCCACCGGGCTTATCGCGGTGTCGGTGCTCGTCACCAACTGGTTCGCGGAGCGCAGGGGCCTGGCCATGGGAATCGCTCTTTCGGCGAGCGGGCTTGGCGGGCTCGTCTT
>CAZEAH010000538.1:0-2564 GCA_964510075.1 uncultured Leptospirales bacterium
GTATAAATGAATTTGACTTCGTTCTCCCAATGACGTATCCTCCGCTCAACAGGGAAATACATACGCCGCCAGGATCTAATTTTACGGTATAGATATTTCCACAATCCGCCGTGGAGGGAGAACACGTGCCGTTTATCCTCAGATATGACCAGCATGCATGGATCCGCATCGTCCTGCGGGTCGCCCTTCCCGCCGCTCTCACCATAGTGCTTTTTCTGGTGGCATTTTTCCTCATCGCCATCCCCTCCATAGAGCGGGAGATGCTGGAATCCCGGAAAGAAGCGATACGCGAGATCGTCCAGATCGCCTGCTCGCTGCTCGGCGATTACGAGCGCCAGGTGCGGCAGGGCATGCTCTCGCCGGCCGAGGCGCGGCGGCGCGCGGCGAACCGCATACGCGGCATGCGCTACGGGCCCGAGGGAAAGGACTACCTGTGGATCAACGACATGCACCCGCGCATCGTGATGCACCCGTACCGGAGCGAGCTCGAGGGGACCGACGTAAGCGGCTTTACCGACGAGAAGGGGAGCCGCGTTTTCGTAAAGTTCGTCGAAACGGTGCGACGTCACGGTTCGGGCTATGTTTCGTACTACTGGCAGTGGAAGGACGACCCCACCAGAAAAGTGCCCAAACTTTCATACGTCCAGGGGTTCGAGCCCTGGGGCTGGGTGGTCGGCACCGGCGTCTATACGGACGACGTGAGGGAAAGGCTCGCGGCGATCACAAGGGACGTCCGTCGGGCGTTTATTGTGATACTGTTTATCGTAACTTCTCTGTCCGTGTACATAATCTTTCAGGCCATCGGGCGCGAGCACCTGCGGCATTTTGCCGAAATTGCCCTGGAGGACTCGGAACAGCGGCTGAAGAACATCATCGACTTTCTGCCCGACGCCACCTTCGCTATCGACAACGAGGGGCGCGTCATCACCTGGAACCGGGCGATCGAGCGCATGACGGGAATTCCCGCCTCCGAGATGATCGGAAAGGGAGACCTGGAATACGCCGTCCCGTTCTACGGAGAAAAGAGGCCGCTTCTTGTGGACTACATCATCAACTGGAGAGAGGATTTTCTCGACACATACCAGTATCTGAAGCGGGACGAAAACCGGCTGATCGCGGAAGCGGAGAGCCCGGTCCTTTACGGCGGCGGACATTATTTTCTGGCGACCGCCTCGCCGCTCTACGACGCCGACGGCAACCCGGCCGGGGCCATAGAGTCATTGCGCGACATCACCGAACGAAAGCTCACCGAGAAACGGCTCGCCGAGGCGCTGGAGGAGAAGGAGATTCTCCTGAGAGAGGTCCATCACCGCGTGAAGAACAACATGCAGATCATCTCGAGCCTGCTCACCCTTCAGGACTCCAAGTCCGGCAGCGCCGAACTGCACCGCTCCTTTCAGGAAAGCATCAACCGCATCCACGCCATGGCCCTGGTCCACAATCAGCTCTACCAGTCGAGCGACTTCGCCCGTATCGCACTGGGGGACTACGCGGATTCGCTGGCGGGCCGTCTTTCGGACGTCTACAGGGCCGAGCGGCCCGGGGTGCGCACGCGGGTCGACGCCGATTCCGTCAGCGTGACCATCAACGACGCCGTCCCCATCGGCCTCATTCTGAACGAGCTCATCACCAACGCCTTCAAGCACGCCTTTTCAGGCGACGACGGAGCGATACTGATCATTCTCCGGGAAACCGGTGACGGGCGGTGCTCCGTTACGGTGGCCGACGACGGGGTCGGGATGCCGCCCGACGAGGAGCGGGCCGCCGGTACGACATTGGGGCTGGTGCTCATCGAGGCGCTGGTACGTCAGCTCGGCGCGCGCATGGAAATACTGCGTCCCGGCAAGGGCACGGAAATACGCATCACCTTTCCATTGCGCTGAGCGGGCGCGGAGGTTTCAGACGCGCTCGTGACAGCGGCCGCAGTGCTCGGCGCCGCCGCGGCCGTCCGCCGGAGCGCCCTGGCAGGCGGCGATGAGGACGACCCACGGCGCGGCGAGGCGGTACCCGCCGGAGTCATGGATAAGAACGCCTTCGGCGGTCAGCCTTCCGATGGCACGGGCGCTGGCTTCAACCGCCTCGCGGAAACGGGGGGTATCGGGAAAGCATTCGTTGGACGGGCTTCCGGGATGGTACGCCCGCGAGGGCTCGAGTTTGAAGTAATTGAGCAGTATCTCGGAGAGGGCGAGGACGCGATCGGCCTCACGCGGATAACCGTTGAAGCGGCATTCTCCGTCGCGCCTTCCGCGCGGTTCGATCCAGTCGTGCGGGGTGGCGGCCCCAGAGGCTATACGGTAACACTCCGCGACAATCCAGTCTTCCAGCTCTCTGTGTGCTTCGGCGGTCATAGGTCGGTCTGTCCTCGCGATTTCACATTTCGGATTTGTGCCACAGTGTATCATCATCCCCGCGCCTTATCTAAAAAACCTTTTAAACGGCAAGGGCAAACGGACGCGTAAATGAGTTGCGTCCCCGGCGGCAAATGGTCTATAGTCGGCGCCGGGCGCGTTGCGCGTGCCCGGCGTTTCGGACTCGGCGAACACCATTACCGTACACTGGAGGAC
>CAZEAH010000539.1:0-2559 GCA_964510075.1 uncultured Leptospirales bacterium
CTTACTCACCTGTTTCGTATACCTTGTGTTCATTCTCATCGCGGCACTGCTGGGGATAGCAAAGCAACGGCGTAGTGAGCTCGCCGAAAACTGGAAGGGGCTGGTTCAAAAGCGGCTGGGGAGGTGAAGAATGATAAGTTGGGATGTGACAAAGGAAGAATCTAGTCTTATTCAGAAAGTCACAGATAGAGCATTCCCGCAAGTTCGTGGCGTTTATCATACCAAATCTGATCTAATCATGGATATAACCGCAGTACACGCTAACGGTAATCCGTTGAAATTGAAAGATATGATCGAAGGTCCCGACTTTGATTTCTATCACGACATCATTGGAATTGCTCAACATTTGGATCGTACTACGGGCAAGCTAAAAAATTTCTTCGTGCCGCGATATCTGTATTCGAGGAGGGCACATGGATGAATCAATTAAAAACCAAATCGATAATATGAGCTATGAATCCATGCTTGCTCTCTGGAGAAATGCGCCGGCCGGACATCCGATGTTTCAAGGGGAGATTGGTACTTATTTCAGCCAGGTCATGGCCGAAAAGAAAAGCCAAATTACCAGTAATCAACATTCGGTAATATCAAAAAAGATAGGATGGGAGGGCCGATGAAATTCTACATCGCCAGCCGACTTGATAACGCCGCGAACGCACGGAAGGTCGCGGATTACCTCCGCTATCGCGGATGGGAGCAGACCTACGACTGGACCGTCCACGGCCTGGTAACGGACCGGAACCAGCTCGAGGAGATATCCCTGCGGGAAATTCACGGGGTGATCGATGCCGACGTTCTGTTCGTCCTGCTCCCCGGTGCGCGAGGTACACATACCGAGCTCGGCGCCGCGATCGCCACGTGTCGGCCCATCGTCATCCTTGCGCATAACCAGGAGGCGTTCGAGCGGGATGGACATCTCTGCGTATTCTATCGGCACCCCATGGTCTACGATCGCCTCATACATAACGACATCACCCGGCTCGCCTTCCAGGCGCACCGCATAGGGAAAAAGGCTCTCCGCTGGGCGGCCAGATGCAATCCCGAACCGGATTACGACAACATCGCCCGCGAAATGAATGCGCCCGCGGTCGTCATGGAAGAGCCAGGCATACAAAGGGAGGGATGATGGACGATAAATCGATTATCGAGAAAATCAGGAAACTCCTCGCACTGTCAAAATCACCGAACCGAGCCGAGGCCGCCGCGGCGCTCAACAAGGCGAACGAGCTCCTCATCCAGTACAATCTCACCATGGACCAGGTCCGGATGAGTAGCGCCGACGTCGATCCGGTAGGGATGCGCGGGATATATTGCGCTGTAAAGAAAAGATGGAGGACGCTGCTGCTTGATAAAATCGCGGACGTCAACCTCTGCGCCGCTATTTTCTTTAAAAAACTTGATAAAATCGCGGACGTCAACCTCTGCGCCGCTATTTTCTTTAAAAAATATGTGCTCGTTGTAGGACGCGAGGTCAATGCTATCTCGGTTGAGGTGATGTGGGATTATCTCGAGAAAGTGGTGCAACGTATTCACCTGCGGGAATGTCCGCGCCAGGCGAAAAGCCATTACCGTGAGTCCTTTAAGTTGGGGATCGCCTCGGGGATATCCGAGAAGCTTGAAGAGCAATTCCAAATAAACACCGATCCCACACAGGTCAACGCCCTGGTCCTCTACCAGAATGAAAAGAACCGGATTACCAACTTCCTCAATAATTACGGGATATCCTATACAACATCCCGCATAGAAGTCGAGCGCCGAGATGCCTATCAGAAAGGACTCGTCCATGGCCGGCGCGTGAACCTGGACAAACAGATTCCCGGCCAGGCACGATCAACGAGGGTTATCGGCAATGCCGATCAGGCCTGAATGGAGCATGCGATGAGATCACTCATGAAGTACTCACTTTCAATATTGCTTGGTGTAATAATCGGGGCCGCCAGCGTATTCATCTATTCAGATCGGCCGGAGAATTCGCCGGCATCCATAACGGTGATCCAAAAATCGGGGAGCACGATCGCTCATTCTTTCTGGGATTTCAAGGGACCATCAATTTCATTTTCAACCGATGCAGAAGGGCGTGGATCGATCGATACTACGATTCCGAAAACCATGATCCCAGAGGCGCGCGCGTGGATGTCCAAGGTTCACGGGCTGCAATTCAATTTCTATTATCACTTCTTCGATTCGCGCTTCAGCCCGGTGTACGGTCTTTCGTATTGGCATCGCTGGGGGAGCGTCGCGATCGGCGGCGGTGTTGTCGCCGGCGCGGGCTCCTTCGGTGTTCAATCCGGGGCTCAGATATGGTGGTGATCCTTCTGCAGATCTCCAATTTTCTTTCACGTATTCGTCATTATTTCAACGCGCCGCGCGCGATTTTTTCGCCTTTTTATCCGGCGGCGCGCGCAAAAAGACGTCTTTCCGACAGTATCGCTCCCGAAAATCTTCTCCCGTTTGCCTCCATTTCCCTGTCAGTATATGGGAATTCCGCCCTCTTTTTCGTCCTTTTTCGGCGTGTTCCGGCCGTTTCCAGTTGCAATTAAAGTGGGTTTAGTTATTTAT
>CAZEAH010000540.1:0-2547 GCA_964510075.1 uncultured Leptospirales bacterium
GGTCTTTCGGCAGATGCGTTCTATCTGGCGCTCGAGGTTGCGGACGCCCGCCTCGCGCGCCCAGGAATTGATGATGTACAGGAAACCGCTCTTGTCGATTTTTATCGCGCCTTTCGGGAGGCCGTGCCGCTCGATCTGTTTGGGCATGAGGTAGCGGCGCGCGATCTCGTACTTCTCCTCGGTGATGTAGCCGGAGAGGCGGATGACCTCCATGCGGTCCACGAGCACCTGCGGGATCGTGTCGAGCGTGTTGGCCGTGGTGATGAAGAACACGTCGGACAGGTCGAAGGGAACGTCGAGGTAGTGGTCGCGGAACTCGACGTTCTGCTCCGGGTCCAGCACCTCCAGGAGGGCGGACGCCGGGTCGCCCTGGAAGCTCTGTCCGAGCTTGTCGATCTCGTCGAGCATGAAGACGGGGTTGCGCGACTTGCAGATCTTTATTCCCTGGATGATCTTGCCCGGCATGGCGCCTATATAAGTCCGCCGGTGCCCCTTGATTTCGGCCTCGTCGCGCATCCCGCCGAGCGACATGCGGAAAAACTTCTTGTTGAGCGCGCGGGCGATGGAGCGCCCCAGCGAGGTCTTCCCGACCCCGGGAGGGCCCACAAGGCAGATGATCGAGCCGCGGGCGTCGGGCTTGAGCTTTCGCACGGCGAGAAATTCGAGTATGCGCTTTTTGACGTCTTCCAGCGCGTAGTGGTCGTGGTTGAGTATCTTCTCGGCGCGGTTTATGTCGAGCGAGTCGATGGTGGAGGTGCTCCAGGGAAGCGAGAGCACGATCTCGATGTAATTGCGCGTTACGGAGTACTCGGCGGAGTTGACGTCCATCATCGAAAGCTTCTCGATCTCCTCCTCCACCTTTTCCTTCGCCTCTCCCTTCAGACCGGCCTCGGCCGCCTTTTTCTTCCATTCGCGGACCTCGCGCGAGCGCTCGTCGTCCTCCACGCCCAGCTCCGAACGGATCGCCTTGAGCTGTTCGCGCAGGAAGAACTCGCGCTGCTGGCGGTCGACCTTCTCGTTGATCTGGTTCTGGATCTTGCGCTGGAGCGAGAGCACCTCCATCTCCTTCTGCAGCAGGCGCAGCACGCGCTCGAGCCGCTTTTTCACGTTGATCGTCTCGAGCACCTCCTGGTACTCGTTTTTTTCGAGGTTGAGGATGGAGGTGACGAAGTCGGCGATCTTGCCGGGCTCGTCGACGTTTACCATCGTAAGCTTCATCTCTTCGGTGAAGAGCGGGTTGTTCTCCGAGAGCATCTTGAGCTGGGAGAGAACCGCGCGGGTGAGCGCCTTGATCTCCATGTTGCGCTTCGGCATGTCGTCGTCGAGGTACTCGACCTCCGTGACGATATGGGGCTTTTCCGAGATGACGTTCTTAACGCTGAAGCGCTTGATGCTGTTGATGAGGACGTTGATGCCTCCGTCGGGGAGGTTGATCTTTTTGAGGATTTTCGCGGCCGTGCCGAGCGTGCACAGGTCGGCCATCTGGATGTCTTCCACGTCGTCGTCCTTCAGGAGCACGAGCCCCACGGTGCGCGTGCTGCCCAGCACGCGATCGATGGCCTCGGAGAAGCGCCCCAGCGATATGATGAGCGGGGTGACGATCCCCGGAAAGATCGGCCTGTACCTGATCGGGATCAGATAGAGCTGCGACGGCAGTATATGGTCGATCGCGATCAGATCGCTTTCGAACAGGTTGGAATCGATGTCGATGGTCGATTCGTCGGTGTAGTTGTCGTCCTGTATCATTGCGCGTTCCTGGCCATAGTATGCCGTCAGCATCTCCCGAGACGACCGGCGCAGTCAAAGCATTTTTCCGGCGGCCGGCGAAGCGGCTAGCCGAGCAGCCGGAAGAGCTTCTTGAGCAGGGAGACCTTGTTCCCGTAGGGGGGATAGCGTAGCGGCATGTCGAGCAGGTTGGAGCGCACCAGCACTCCGCGCCGGTGAGTGAACGTCTCGAAGCCGTAACGGCCGTGGTATGCGCCCATCCCGCTTTCCCCTATCCCGCCGAAGGGAAGGTGATGGCTGCCAACGTGCGACACCGTGTCGTTCACGCATGCCCCGCCGGAGTGAACCCGGGCGAAAAGTTCGCGCGCCCGGCGCGGCCTTCCGGTGAAGTAGTACATGGCCAGCGGCCGCGGCATGGAATTCACGCGCTCGACGACCTCGTCGAGCGAATCGTATTCGAGTATCGGGAACAGGGGACCGAAGATCTCCTCCCGCATGATGCGGTCCCCGGATTGAACGTTCGCAATGAGCGTCGGTTCGATATAGCGTTCGGCGGGATCGGTGCGGCCCCCGTGCACGATCTCGCCGTCGCGCATGAGAGCGGTGACCCGCGCGAAGTGCCGCTCGTTGATGATGCGGGCGTAGTCGGGGCTGTACCGCGGATCGTCGCCGTAGAAATCGCGGATTGTTTTTACGAGAAGGCCGGTGAACTTTTCGCGGACCGACCGGTGCACCATCAGGTAGTCCGGGGCCAGGCAGGTCTGCCCGGCGTTGAAGAACTTGCCCCAGGCAATGCGCCGCGCCGCGTAGTCGAGCCGGGCG
>CAZEAH010000541.1:0-2542 GCA_964510075.1 uncultured Leptospirales bacterium
CGGCCACGCGGCGCGCGTCGGCCTGAATTCCTAGGATTTCGACGCGTGCATGGCCTCGAACGAAGCGCTCGAACATGTGCGGCAGGACCGCCTGGAGGGCGAGCGCCTGATGGTGGACGGCACGCCGACGCTCTTCGTGAACAACCGCATGCTCGATACCGCCGATCTCGACGCGAGGACGTTGCGCGCTCTTATTGAATATTTAACGAATCGATCATCAGGGAGGTCACAATGAAACTCGAAATACTCGGCACCGGCTGCCCCAAGTGCCTTAAGCTCGAGGAACTTACCCGCAAGGCGGCGTCGGAGCTCGGCATCGACGCGGAGATCACCAAGGTCAAGGAGGTAAAAGACATCATGAACTACGGGGTGATGATTACGCCCGCCCTCGTGGTGGACGGCGAGGTGGTGGTCGCCGGCAAGGTTCCGACCGTCGATGAAATCAAGAAAATGATCTCAAAATAATGGACATGCCGCACATCCCGGGACGACGCGTCTTGCCCGGGTATGCCAATAATTAAATACGATTCAGGAGAATAGCCATGGCTGAATGCTGCAGTGGAGGAGTACAGATGATTTATGCCTGTTCGGGCGCCGCCGACGTGGGTGAGATCGCCGACAGGATCGCGCGTAAACTGCGCGATGAGGGTTTCGCGAAGATGAGCTGCCTTGCCGCCATCGGAGCCGATCTCTCGGGCTACGTCCAGACGGCGAAGGCCGCCGACACGGTGATTTCGATCGACGGCTGCTCGACCGCCTGCGCACGGAAGAATTTCGAGCGGATCGGCATTACCCCGGTTTCGTATGTGCTTACCGACATGGGTCTTCAAAAGGGCGCAAGCCCCGTAAGCGATGAAACGATCGCTCGGATTGCTGCTCTCATTCGTGAGAAACAACCGTCCGCGGCTGCTGCTGCCGGTAGTGGATGCGGATGTTGCGGCTGAAACGCCGTTTACTCTTGGCCGTAACCGGTGTAACCAATAGTCGCAACAATGAAAAGGAGACGATTCGATGAGGAAAATGCTTAAATTCGCCATACCCGTTTTTTTTGCGCTCATTCTCGCCATCGGCGGGAACACGTTTAAAGGGGACTGTTCTTGTTCAAGCCCGGAATTCGCTCTTGCCGCTTTTGGAAGCGTTTTCGGCTGCGGCGACGCAAAAGCTCCCCTAAACGAAGCATCGCCCGTACCAGCGAGAGAGCCCTCGGATGCGTCGACCATACCGGCGTCGGCCGTAAAAGAGGAAATTCTCGTCACCTTCGTCGAGATCGGTTCGCTCAACTGCATTCCCTGCAAGATGATGCAGCCCATCATGGAAGAAATCGAAAGGGAATACAGGGGACAGGTCAAAGTCGTTTTCCACGATGTCTGGACCGCGAATGGCCGGCCGTATGGCATAAAATACGGCATACGCGTCATCCCGACCCAGGTATTTCTCGATAAGGACGGCAGGGAATATTTCCGTCACGAGGGCTTTTTCCCGAAAGAGGAGGTCGTCAGAGTTCTGAAGATGAAGGGGGTCCGTTGATGCTGCTCGAGTTCTTCACATGGCTCTCGGGCACGCTCGGCGGCACGCCCTCCGTTGCGCTCTCCGGCGCCTTCCTCTGGGGGGTGGCGAGCATCCTGCTCTCCCCCTGCCACCTGGCCAGCATTCCGCTCATCGTCGGCTTCATCGACGGGCAGGGACGCATAAGCACCGCGCGCGCTTTCTTCCTCGCGCTCCTTTTCTCGGCTGGCATTCTCATCACCATCGGGCTTATCGGGTTCCTTACGGGCCTCGCCGGGCGGATGATGGGCGACCTTGGCCCATGGGGCAATTATTTCGTCGCGGTGATATTCTTCATCATCGGTCTGTATCTTCTCGGCGTCATCCCACTGCCATTTCTTGAAAACGGTACCAGCCCCCGTTTCGCCGGGCGTGGCCTCATCGCCGCGCTCGTGCTGGGTCTCATCTTCGGCGTGGCGCTGGGCCCCTGCACCTTCGCCTATATGGCACCCATGCTCGGGGTGGTCTTCAGCGTGGCCTCCACTCGGCTCGTTTTCGCCGTTGCGCTCGTTCTGGCGTACGCCGTCGGACATTGTTCTATCATCGTGCTCGCGGGCACCTTTACCGAAGCGGTTCAGCACTACCTGAACTGGAACGAGAAGTCGAAAGGGGCTTTGATTTTGAAGAAAGTCTGCGGTGTGCTCGTGATTTTCGGGGGGGTGTATCTGGTAACATCGGTATAAGCTCCCACCTTGGCGTGGGAGATGAACCATTCTCACAGTGACCTGCTTCCCGGAAATAGTACCAAAATGAATCGTGGAAATCCTTGCTCAATGGAGTAAACCATAACAAGCAGGAACACATGAAGAAGAGCAGATTTACCGAGGAACAGATTCACTCTATTATCAAGGAGTCCGATGCCGGGGCGAAAACCGCGGAATTGTGCCGTAAATACGGGATAAGCCAGAACACCTTTTACAACTGGCGATCGAAATACAGTGGTATGGGAACCTCTAAAAATTAAAACTTTTAGCAATATCAGAAATCGTAACCCTTG
>CAZEAH010000542.1:0-2540 GCA_964510075.1 uncultured Leptospirales bacterium
GAGCCGTACGGCTCCGTCTCCGTGCGGCCGTGCAGTGAGCTCCGAGACCGTGGCCTCGGAGATGAACGCCACATACACGCCCCTGGTCATATAGCTCTGGTCCGGGATGAGCTGGAGGTCCTCGTTTCCCGCCATGTCGCCGGTGGTCACGGCGTAAAAGTAGGTGCCGGTGGCGGTAATGGTGCGGTCGATATGCGTTTCGCGCCTGTCGGTGATGACGGCTATCCGCTCGGCGCTTTTGACCCTCTCGGGCGTGGAGAGCGGTTGAGTGCCGCGGTACACGGTATAGCTGATGCCCTGTCCGGACACCCCTTTCCAGCTGAGGGCCACCTGGGTCTTGTTGATCACCTGCGCGTGAATGAGGGTGACCTGTTCGGGGAGGACGGGCCGGAAGGACGCCGGCTCCTCCCTTTCGAGAACCACCGGATTTACGGTGTAATTGACGTCGGGGAAGATTTCCACATCGCGGGACATCACCCTCTCGCGCGCCAGCACCACATAATAGTAGCGGCCCGGCGGGAGATTGCTGTCGATAACGCTCGAGTTCATCGCCGCCGGCAGTATCTTAATCGAGCGCGCCGCGAGCGCCTTTTCGGCGGTATCGGGGATTTCGTTCGAACGGCCGACGATGAAATCGTTCGGCGCCGTGGGGTCGGCGTCCCAGCTTACCCGTATCGCCCCGCGCACGCCGGCGAGCGGCTGCGCCTTTATGTTGGTGGCTATATGCGGAGGAAATTCGCTTCGCGGCCTTGGCGGAGGGGCCTTTTCGGCCTTCTCGACGCGCGCCGGAACCTCCTCGTCGAGGAGAAAGGCCGCCTTCACGACTCCGCCAAGCGCCAGGCCCGCGATAAGTACGAAGGCAAGGGAAACCGCCGCGTTATTGAGGTTCGTTTTTCTCGTCATTCGGTTCGGGACCACCCGGGAATATACTATTTACTTTCTCGGACAAATCCGGACCGCTCTTGACATTTAATTTCTACCTGTTTATACGCCCCGACGAGTCGCCGCGGGCGAGCCGGGCGATTTCCGCCGCGGTGGCCAGGTTGAAATCGCCTTCTATCGAGTGCTTGAGGCACGAGGCGGCGACCGCGAATTCCAGCGCCTCGCCGACGGACGGGAGGGAGAGCACTCCATAGATCAGCCCGGCCGCGAAGCCGTCCCCCGCGCCCACCCGGTCGACGATGTCGTTTATCATGTACTTCGACGAGAGCATGAAGCCTTTGCCGTCGAAACAGCAGGCGCTCCAGCCGTTGGTGTCGGCCGACAGGCTTTCCCGGAGAGTGATCGCGACCAGTCCGAGCGAGGGATAGACCGCCGCGGCCGCGCGCGCGAGCTCCTCATAGCGCCCGACGTCGAGCCCGCCCCCCTTCACCTCGAAGCCGCCCAGGCCGAGCGCCTTCTGGCAGTCCTCCTCGTTGGCGATGAGCGCGTCGCACCGGCGCACGATTTCGGGCATGAGCTCGCGCGCCTGTACGCCGTACTTCCAGAGCCCGGTCCTGTAATTGAGGTCGCAGGAGACGACAAGGCCGCGCCGGCGGGCCTCGTCGACGGCGCCAAGCGCGAGGTCCGCGGCGCTTTGCGAAAGCGCGGGGGTGATTCCGGTGATGTGAAGCCAGCCGGCGTCCGCGAAGGCCCGTTCCCAGTCCACCTCTCCGACCACGAGCGCGTTTACGGCCGAACGCTCGCGGTCGTAGATGACCGCCGAGGGACGCTGGTTGGCGCCCTTCTCCGCATAGTAGATCCCCATGCGCGAGTTCTTAATGAGGGCGATACAGCCGGTATCCACGCCGTGGCCGCGAAGCTCGCGAAGCGCCGCGCGGCCTATCTCGTTGTCCGGAAGCGCCGTGACGAACCGGGCCGGAAGGCCCAGGATGGAAAGGCTCACCGCGACGTTCGCCTCCCCTCCCCCGAACCGCGCCTCGAAGCGCGGACTCTGGAAGAAGCGCTCGCTCCCCGGCGGCGAGAGCCGGAGCATGATCTCTCCCAGAGTTACGACAGTTTTCCCCGCAGCCCTTCCCTTAATCTCATCAACAGTCATATCATCCATCTCCTCAATGCAATGTCGTGCCGCCCGTCGGGCCCCGGAGGGTGGTCCAGCCGTTTCGGCTCCCGGAAATCCCATGCGGCATGCCGTATTTTACACCGACCGAAATCCATTTTGAATTCGCCCCGTCGGCCTTACACGCAGAGGCCCGCCTCGCGGAGGCCCCGTCGGTAATCGAGCCTGAGGGAGTGCGCGCCATGCCGTACGACGATCTCACCCGGCGGGAAGTCCGCCTGACAGTACGGATTATCGTAGCGCGGATAGTCCGCAAGCTCCATCGTCTTCCCGTCGTTCCTGAGCGGCCCCTTCCAGCCGAACTCGATCAGTCCGCGCGAGGGCGATTCGAAGCGAACGCTCATCTCTTTGAACTCAAGCGGGCTTCCGGCGATCGCCTCGACGAAACGGTCGAAGGGACCGTTCTCGCGCCGGCTGCCCAGCTCGCACAGCCAGATGTTTTGCGCGCCGTCGGCGATTAGTTCGCTCCCGGCATCGGGCC
>CAZEAH010000543.1:0-2536 GCA_964510075.1 uncultured Leptospirales bacterium
TACGAGATCCTCAAAAGGCTTCTCCGTGCGATCAACCGGGGGCGGTCAATCGACACGGTAACGCGCTACACGATGAAGATCGCAGACCGGTATTGTTTTCTGTTCGGTACGGGTCTGACGACCAATGTCCTCAACGCGGTGTATGAAGGCGATAAAAAGGACATACCGAAAGTAGTCAGGGTGATGATCAAAGCGTTCAGCGACGGGATCATCCGGCCCGACAGTTCAGCGCTCTATAAACGCCTGAGGGCGAAGGTCTATTTCAACGGACAGGAAGTGCCCTCGAACGATCTGCTCGGAATACTTGCGGGTACGGTCGAAGACGTGGGGATGGGATTCCGGCCCCTCAACAGGGAAATGACGGATGAACCCGGTTTCCACGTCATCGCTACGGGCGTAAAGCCCATAGTGCTCGCTCGCCATATCTTCACCCTCGCCAGGGGCGGAACATTCGAGCATCCGCTCCATTACGACAGCCACGTGCGGAATCTTCGGATCGTGAGCAATGAGACATTCGAATACACGATGGACGGAGACATATATTTCGCAGACCGCGAGCTTTATGTGGAAACAGGTCCAGCGGTTACGTTTGTCTCCGTATAGACAGGTTCCTTTACCTCTTTGCCGACCAGCCGTGCAATCGGTCCGATACTTTCCATCAGAGTCATGAAGCGGTCCGGCCTCAGAGACTGCTTGCCGTCGCAGAGGGCGTTTTCCGGATGTGGATGCATCTCTACCATCAGGCCGTCGGCACCGGCCGCGACCGCCGCCAGGGAAAGTGGATGTATCAGCTTCCATGTTCCCGCCGCATGGGAGGGGTCGACTATCACCGGAAGGTGTGTCCGCTGTTTGAGCACCGGTACTGCGGAAATATCGAGTGTGTTCCGGGTTTCGGTCTCGAAAGTGCGGATGCCCCGTTCGCAGAGGATGACGTTGAGATTCCCCTCCGAGAGAAGGTACTCCGCCGAGAGAAGAAATTCCTCGATGGTTACCATCATCCCCCTTTTCAGAAGAACGGGCTTTCTTGTCCTGCCGACTTTCTTAAGAAGGGAGAAGTTCTGGCAGTTGCGTGCCCCGATCTGGATTACGTCGGAATATTCTTCGACAACCGGAATATCGTCCTGATCGAGGACTTCCGTGATTATGGGAAGTCCGTAACTGTCGCCGGCCTTCCTGAGCAGGCGAAGTCCGTCCAGTCCCATCCCCTGGAAGGCATAAGGCGAACTTCTCGGTTTAAACGCCCCTCCGCGCAGGATGGATGCACCCGATCGAAGGACCGTTTCGGCTGCCTCCATTATCTGGGTCTCGGATTCTATCGAACAGGGGCCTGCGATAACGCACAGGCTGTCCCCGCCGATGGTGACGCCGTGACCGACATCGATTTGGGTACCCGTGTCTTTAATGTTTCTGCTGGCCAGAACATAGGGGACGTCCTGGGGAGCCGGCGAGGCATTGAGGTCGAGAAGGCGCAGGCGCTCCACCCCCGATGCGTCTGCATTCAATATGGTGCAGACGCTGCCTTTGCTCGTGTTGAACATGCAGGTTCTGTAGCCTTCAGATTGAAGGCGGGGAACGAAACGCATGATTTCTGGGTTATGGTTTTCGGGGAGAATGAGTATCATAGTATGCCTCCAATGGCGTTAAAGTGACAAGACCACCGGATTGCCGGCGGTCTTTACCTTTCAGAGGCATCAAAAAGGCCACCGGCATCCCGCCCGCGGCCCTTATGCGCAACATCACCCACAAAGGCTACGGGTTGATTTTATAATAAAAATAAAACCAGAAGTAGTTCTTGGGGCCGATGTTGTTTTTCGCTGTCATTGTGCGTGCTCTTTTAACGGAGTAACTCTCCACTTGGCGGTGTTCTTAATCATATAGTCGGTATTTGTCAACACATTTAATTATTTTATTTAAAAAAATCTTTGATCCGGTTTTTATGAATATATAAGATTATAGTTATCAAAATCTCGTTTTCTCCACGCTAAACACGTAGCCGGCAAATAACGGTAAGATATGCCCGAGACATCAGCCAAATATATTGACGTTGGAATATGAATGATATACATTATAATAAGTGCGGCCTGAAAATGGGCCGGAAACAGGGTGAACCGGCGAGGAATGTAAATGGAAAACAAAGACAAGACCTTCGACGAGAGGCGCGAATATGCCATACCTGCGGCTTATATCGACAACGTCAGTCTGTGCACAGGTATTTTTGCAGAATCCTGCAGGACGGAATTAAAAGAAATAAACAAACATGAAATAGTGATAAAAATATGCGAGGTACTTGGACCATATGCCCAGAATCTCAACCTGGCGGAACAGATATTCGACAAGATAAAATATGATATAGCCAACTATGTTGTTCACCACGAATACAATTCCCTCAACGGAGTAAGTACGGACCTCGTTCTGTGGCTTGACAGCCGCGTTAATCCGCAGAATGTGAGGAAACTCAACAGGTTTATTAAAAAATATCTGAAATAAGGGAACCTCTAAAAATTAAAACTTTTAGCAATATCAGAAATCGTAACCC
>CAZEAH010000544.1:0-2534 GCA_964510075.1 uncultured Leptospirales bacterium
GGGTTGAGTTAATAAGTTAAGGGCGTCCACCTCCGGCCTGAAATGGAAGATATTCGCGCAACCGTTCGAGGGCGTCTTCCCATATGATGCGGCGATAAGCACATCTTTTCGTGGGCATGAGGTTCGGTGGCCGCTTGTTCTTGGAGCGAAGCTGAACTAAGATGCTCAACATGGAAGTTGAAGGAAAAATTTCTAAGGTCCCGCCGCGAGGAAATCACGGTAATTGAAGGAGTTGCGGGAAACTGATCATGTACAGCGTCAGCGAGGCGCACGCTGGGAGTGACCGCTTTGGAAATTCGAGATATTATCTGGTTGGATGTATTCGTGGAGAAGCTGTGGCGCAAGCATGGGGTTTCGACTGGAGAGGTTGAGGAAGTACTCTCCAGTTTCCCCAAGATTCGTTTCATTGAAAGGGGAGACGTCAAGGGGGATGATGTCTATGCCGCCCTGGGAAGGACACGTGCCGGCAGATACCTGACTGCATTCTTCATCCGAAAGAAGGAGCACGGCGCATTGATCATAAGTGCGCGAGACATGAGTAAAAACGAGCGAAAATATAATGAAAAAAGATAACAAAGAGCTTATTCCAGAACATTTTGCATCGGCCGAAGAAGCGGGTGACTACTGGGACGTTCATGATCTGGCCGATTATTGGGATGAAACGAGTGAGGCCGACGTGAGATTCAACTTGAAGAGCAGACATTATCTCATAGGTCTGGCTCCCGAGATTGCGGAAGAGCTGCAAAAGGTCGCGCAGGCCGAAGGAGTCTCCTCCCAAACCATCGCCAATTTATGGCTCCAGGAAAAACTGCGGGAAAGAACGCGACGCTTTGCCTCTACGCCTTAAGTGACCGGAGGGGCCCACAACACGTACATTCGACGCCGAAGTGAGTTGTCGCGCCGCAAGACAGCGTGAGGCATCGAGACTTGGGGTCGCCCCCAGGACTCCATCGTCCAGGGCATCATCCGTCGCCCGAGGTTCGAAGCGACATAACGTCCCGCGCCGAAGCAGCACTGGCTCTAATTCCACAGCGGCTGGTTTTTGAACCCCCTTGGATACGCGGTCCGGTCCAGCGGCTCGTCGGGCATGCTTCTCCATTTCTACAAAAACGAAGCAGCCTTAAGTGATTCTATGAGAAAGAACAACCACACTGACATTGAAAGTCCTATAACTATCTGGATTAGGAAAAGATTCCTTATAAACACATGAACGAGTTGATTTGGTCTTGCCAAGAAGACAATTACTGAAATCATGACAAGCGCTTCAAATAGAGCACGAGGCAAATTGACAATATTTGGATCTTTCCAAACGTGAAAAAGATGCCTGCTCCTGGGGCCTTTTGCAGTCAGATTGACCACCTGGCGTGGCGCGATCCAGGCACGATCCGGCGGCACGAGCCCGTTCGCGCCCCATCCCCGGCGCTGGTGGAATTCGGTGATCGCTGCCTTGCCAATCAGAGTGGAGGCAGCACCATCATGCGGTCTGATAACCCGACCGAAGCTACACCACGCACGATTATGGAGGAGTGCTGCAATCTCCTTTCAAGGCTTTACCGCTCCCATTGTCACAGGCAACGCATGTGGCCGCCCCACTGACCCCGTCTATGATCGTGGACTGGCTGACCGTAGCGGTACCATAGCCGCTTAACCCCGACCATGCCCCACTTAAAGTACTGCGCCTTATTGTTGATGAAGACAGAGAATTGTTGAAGACCCCAAAGCTGTATTGCCCCCCGGAGGCCGATGCAAACCCAAATCTTTTCTGCAGCTTCGATCCACATCCGGACCTGCACTCATGATTTGCACCCGCAGCTCGCCGCGGCAATGCAACCGGCCATGCCTCAATTTCAGTGCATCGGCGCCAGCGATGAGGTATAAATACAGTCGCCTTCGAGGCGGCAGGACTCTCTATCATCGCTTCCACGCACACCGCGGGATCGGCATTGGACAAATCACCGCGGCATCCGAGTCTGAACATTGGGGGAGGTTCCCATGGCTACGAGCACATATTGGGCGGACAACTATGTCGACAGAATGCGCAGCGTCGATGACGCGATACGTTTGATCAAATCGGGGCAGAGGGTTTTCGTCGGCTCTTCCTGCGGGGAGCCCCAATGCCTGGTGAGGGGGCTTTCGCGGGCGGCCGGCCGTTTCACCGACCTTGAAATCGTGCGGCTGCTGTCCCTGGAGAGCACGCCGCTGACCCTGATCGCGGACAAGACCAAAAGCCAGAGCCTGAATATCAGGTCGTTCTATCTCGGCTCGGTCAAATCCAAGGAACTGGCGCGGAACATGCGTTTCCTCACCCCCATCAACCTGTCCGCGGTGCCTCGTTTGTTCAAGAGCAGAATGCTTCCCCTGCATGTGGCCCTCATCCAGGTGAGCCCGCCGGACGATTTCGGCTGGATGAGCCTCGGTGTGTCCGTGGATGTGACGCTGGCGGCCGCCTTTTCCGCCGACTTGGTCATCGCCCAGGTCAATTCGATGATGCCAAGGGTGCTCGGCCAGGGCTTCATCCATGTGAACGATGTGGA
>CAZEAH010000545.1:0-2530 GCA_964510075.1 uncultured Leptospirales bacterium
ATACCGCGGAAGAGCAGGAGCGCCGAAACCGCGGCCAGCAGGGCGAAAAGCGATCCGAGCGCGATCATGACATGGTACGACAGGTACGGAAGCAGCACCGGCGGGCGCTCGTCGGGCTTGAATTCATTGAGCCCCAGCACCCTCGCGTTGGGATCGAAGTAGGCAAGAAGGCTGAGCAGTTTCGGAACGGATATCTCCAGGTACGTTTTCTGTTCGCTCTCTACCGGAATACCGATGAGCGAGAGCGGCGCCCCCTCCATGGTGTTCCAGAGGGCCTCGAATGCGGCCATTTTTTCCGGCTGGGTTTTCGTCACCTGGACCGCGCTTGAATGGCCCGAAACGAACTGCGCGAGCGCGGAAAAAATGAAAATGACGAGCGATATCTTCATTATGATGCGGGACACCGCCTCGTGCCGTTTGTTGAGCAGGTACCATGCCGCGATTCCCGCGAGGAACAGCGTTCCCGTAATCCAGCCGGCGAGCATGGTGTGCAGGTATCGTATTACCGTGGAAGGATTGAAGACCGCGGCGTAGAAATCGGTGAGCACCGCGCGTCCTCCCTCCATGGCGAACCCTGCGGGGGTCTGCATCCACGAGTTCGCTATTATGATCCAGAAGCCGGACAGGTGCGAGCCGAAAAACACCAGAAAGGCCGACAGCCAGTACACGCGCCTCGATACGCGGTTCCGGCCGAACAGGAGCACACCCAGGAACACCGATTCCAGGAAGAAGGCAAGAATGCCCTCGGCCGCGAGCGGCGCCCCGAAGATGTCGCCGACCAGACGTGAATACTGGGCCCAGTTCGTGCCGAAAGAAAACTCCAGAACGATTCCCGTGGCGACCCCCACGACGAATATCAGCCCCAGGATCTTGACGAGGAACGACGAGATCGTCTTGTAGATATCCTCCCCGGACTTCAGGAACAGGGTTTCGAGTACGAGGATAACCAGCGTTACCCCGAACGTGAGCGGCGGAAAAATAAAATGAAATCCGGCCGCCACGGCGAATTGAATGCGGGAAAGCAGAACAACATCCATTGTTAACCTCCCTGGCGGGCCGTTTTACTTTTCGGGTTCGAAAGAATCCTTTTCGACGCCGCAGACGGGGCATACCCAGTCGGCGGGGACGTCTTCGAACGGAGTTCCTGGCTTAACTCCGTTATCGGGGTCGCCGAGCGCGGGATCGTAGATGTAGCCGCATACCGTACATACGTATTTCTTCATGACAGTCCTCCCCTGTAATTACCGTTGTTGATTCGGTTTGAAACATACGATGCATACGACGCGCGCGCGGCCGCCGCTTCAGGATTGCGGTTCGGCGGTATATCCCGCGCCTTTCATTGCGTCCATAACGGCGCCGGAATCCGCCGTGCCGTACACCTCAACGGACTTCATGTCGAGGTTTATAGAGACGTCAGTCACCCCCGCAACGCGTTTAACGGCATCCGTGATACGCCGCACGCAATGCTGGCATGACATGTCTTTTACGATGTATCGCATTGAATCACTCCTTGCCGCATATACCACGATATCATAGAGTATGGACAGGGCGAAATCAAGAAAAATATCCACCGGCCCGTATAACCCTAAACAGGCCCGGACTGCGGTACACGGATGAGGTGGCGCAATCGCGGTACTTTATTAGAGGTGCGGCGCGCTCTTATGTTACCGGTGCGTGTCCAGAAAGGCGATCATTTCCCTGTTAACAAGGCCGCTATGGGTTTCCATAAGCGCGTGCGGCCCGCCGGGAACCATCACCAGCCTTGATTCGGCGAGAATGTCGTGCATTCTTTTTGCGGATTCCGCGGGAACAAGACGGTCACCGTTGCCGTGCAGAATGAGCGCAGGGACTGCTATTCCGGAGACACAATCTTCGATTTCCCACTGAGGAGTGCCGAAATTCCTCAATATGCGCAGAAAGGCGTAGGTGTACCCGCGGCTGCGCGACGGTCCAATATAGCGGTTGAGGTACTCATCGCTGACGGGAACAAGCCCGTTCGTGTTGACGGCGCCGTTTACAAGCCTGACCACCGGCCTGAAGTTGAACAGAATAAGAAATTCCCCCAGGAGGGGATAGCGCATGAGGCGAAACGCGAGATTTCCGCCGTGCTCGTGGCGGAGGCCGGCGCTTCCGATCAGCACGAGACCGCGTACCATGGAGGGATGCTCGCACGCGAACCGGAGGACGACCGCTCCCCCCATGGAATGTCCGGCGAGATGCGCCCGGGAGATGCCGAGGGCGTTCATGAATTCCCGCACCTGCCGGGCATACAGTTCGAGCGAGTACCGAATGCCGTAGGGTTTGTCGCTCATACCGTGCCCGAAGAGGTCAATTGCATGAACGCGATAGCCGGCGTGTACGAGCGCGCCGATGTTTTTCTCCCAGCATAGGGTGGAGTGGCTGAAGCCGTGTACGAGGATTACGTCGGGACCGCTGCCGTACGTGCGGAACGCCATGGTGTGGTTGAGCACCTGTACCGTCTGCAGATCCGTAGCGTTCGCGCGGATGCGTTCCGTGGTCGGTTTGAGCC
>CAZEAH010000546.1:0-2527 GCA_964510075.1 uncultured Leptospirales bacterium
TTTCAACACTATGCGGTATCTCGCCTCGGTCGAGTTCTTCCGCAAGGCGCTCTCCATCCATCCCGATTACTACACCGCGCGCGAGTACCTCGCCCGCTCGTACCGCCTGGCGGGCTTCACCGAGGAAGCCCTGGGCGAGTGGGAGATCCTCGCCGACGAGTCGCCCGACAACCCCCTGGTGCGCGCGAAAATCGACGCCATCCGCTTCCGCGAGGGGGGGCTCTTCGCTCCCGGCCGGGCCGGCGAGTTCGTCCTTGCCGACGAGTACGCGTCGGCCGACCTCAAGCGCTTCCGCTTCCTCAATCCCGTCGATGTGGCGGTGGACTCCCGGCGCAACGCCTACATCACCTCCTTCTCCTCGGGAAAGCTGGTAAAGATCGATCCGAACCGCCAGGGGATCGATTCGTTCGTCCCGGCGATGGACAGCAGGCTCTACGGTATCGACCATTTCGGCGGACGGCTCGCGGTCACCGATTTCGGCCGCGATTGCGTCTACCTGATGAACGAAACCATGAAAATTCTGAAGACCTTCGGTTCGACCGGCAGCGGCGAAGGGCTGTTCCACGGCCCGCAGGGCGTGTGCTTCGATCCGAAGGGGAACATCTATGTGGTCGATTCCGGCAACCACAGGGTCCAGAAGTTCGACGGGGAGGGGGCGTTCATACTTTCGTTCGGCAGGCAGGGCTCGTACGAGGGAGAGCTCAACAAGCCCTCGGACTGCGCGGCCGAAAAGGAGCGCGTCTATGTGGCCGATACCGGTAACAACCGCCTCGCCGTTTTCGACGATTCGGGCAACTTCCTTGAGAACCTGAGCGTGGAGGGCATGGAACGGCCCAGGGGCATAACGCTTTCCGGGTCCTCCCTCGTGCTTGCCGACGAGAAGACCGGGCTGGTCTTCTACGATACGGTCAATAAAAACGCCACCGCCTTTTCTTCCTGGGACGGCGGCAAGCGCTCGTTCCGCAGGCCCTATGCCGGGCTTTTCGACCGCGACGGATTTCTGTACTGCCTGGATTACCTCCAGGAGCGCCTGTTCATCTTCTCTCCGCTCGAGCGGCGCTACTCCAATTACGACCTCGAGATCTCGTCGATCGACGCGCGCAAATTCCCGACCGTGGCGCTTTACCTCAACGTGCGCGACCGCTCGGGCAGGCCCCTCTACGGCCTGACGCGCGACAACTTCACCGTCACCGAGGACGGCGCGCGGCCGTCCGGCATCTACGTCGATTACCTGAGGGACAAAGCGCCCTCGGCCTCCATGGTGCTCTGCGTCGACCGCTCCCGCTCCATGAGCGCCTATCATAACGATATCCCCTGGGTCGCCGAATTCGTATTGAAGAAGATGCGCAAAAACGATTCGCTGAAGGTCGCCGGCTTCAGCGACGATTACCGCACGGAGAACGATTTCGACTGGAGCCGCAGGAGGGCCCTCAGGGCGCTCGGCGCGCGCTCCTACGGCGAGGGCCGGAACATCGGAAAGGCGCTCTACAACGCGATCGCCGACGTCGTTCCGAAGATCAACCGCCGGGGAGTGATCCTCGTCACCGACGGGTACGTCGCCGAGGACTCGTTCGCGCGCTACTCCGAGAAAATCGTCGTCGATTACGCCAGGAGCCATCATGTGCCGGTTTTCATTGTGTGCATGAGGGAAAAGAACCCGGCGCTGGAGCGCATCGCCGCGGCCACCGGCGGGGCCATATACACGGTCCGCGAGATGGACGGGCTGCGGAGCATCTACGACCGCGTCCGGGGCGGCGAGGAGTACCGCTATGTTCTGGTCTATTCCACCTTCAAGTCGCCGACGCTGAAGGGCTGGTGGTCCGACATCCGCGTCGAGGTCGACTACCGGGGCCAGAAAGGCACGGAGTGGGGCGGGTACTTCGTACCCTGAGCCCGGCCCGCTCGAACACGATCCGGCGCTCATCCGCGGCTGTTATACAATAATTATCAGGAGAACCGACCAGTATGAAATGGATGGTGCGATGCGCGTGCTTCGTCCTCATTTTCATTCCGGCCGCGGCGGTCGCGGGGCCGTACCAGAAGGACGTGGAATACTTCCGGGCCAAAATCGAGTCTATCGAGAAAGCGCGAAAAGTCGCCGGCGGACAGCCGTACCTGGAGACGGTTTTTTCGCTCAGGCTCCTCTCCGGCCCCGAAAAGGGTTCGCTGAAAACGATCACGTTCAAAGGCGACGAGAACGTCCCGGATTACGTCAAATACCGCCGGGGCGACACCATCTTCATCGGGCATAACACGATATTCTCCGAAGACGGCAACGACGAATATCTTACCATGCACGATATCGACAATTCTTTCGGGCTCATCGCCCTCGCGGCGATATTCCTGGTCGCGCTTTTTGCGGTGGGCCGCGGCCGGGGCCTGCGCTCGCTCCTCGGCCTTTCGTTCACGGTGCTTCTCATTTTCTTCGTATTCATCCCCTTTACGCTCAAGGGCCGTCCGCCGCTGCTCTCGGTGCTTATCGTTTCAATAGCGGCCATCGGCGTAACAACCCCGCTCATCACCGGCC
>CAZEAH010000547.1:0-2521 GCA_964510075.1 uncultured Leptospirales bacterium
CCGCGGCCATACCCTCCGCGGCCGATTTCAGGGTATCGGACACGCGCGAGCACGTATGGACAATTTCGTTTATGCTGGCGAGCTTTTCGAGAACCTCGCGCTTCCTGTTTTCGGCCTCGGCCAGCGTGGCGCTTACGATACGGTATATCAGCATGCACAGCGCCGATACGAAGACCGATATAACCGTGAAATGCGCTATCGTTATCTTCAACTGGGCCCCCATCAGCTCCGCGGCGGCGTATACCATTCCGTTTCCGATGGCGATGACGGCACCGGTGATCAGGCCGATCGTAAGCCAGTTGCCGTACAGAGCGGCCATGACGATGAAGAGAAGAAGATAGAGAAGATATATATACTTGCCCTCTTTGGTTGGAACCGCGAACGCCTGGAACGCCACAAGGAGGAGAGGAAAGAGGATGCCGAAATACACCGCCGCGTCGTACGTGCCCGTTTTAAGAATCACCAGCCCCGCGAGAAAAGCGGCGATCATCACCCCCATGCTGATGTTGTACTTGAGCGTGGCGACATGCGGTGAAAAAATATTCGTGCTCATGATTGAAAATACTATCAATCCTATGAATACCACCTGCATCCACATGAAGACCCCGGCCCGCTGCTGTTTCATGAAGGTCTCGTTCCCGTATTTTTCCAGGAAGAACCTGTTCAACGCCGCCGACATCCCTCTCATGTTCACCCTCTTGCTCCGCGTGATTAAACGGCTGAATAATCCGCAACTTGGTACGGAAAGGGTACTACATCTTTCAATCGATGTCCATATTTATTCAAGGCCGTCGCCAGCGGCCGGGAAAATCGAAAACGGATGGTAAAACGCGGGGAATGACGGTTGATGTCCTGCCGTCGTCGCGGCTAAACCCACCCGCCCTGCGGGAAACGGGCGGGGATTACGAAATGGGATTAAGCGTCATCATTTGACCGGCACGCAGGTGCACACCCTTGCAGGTGCAGAAGGCACCGCTGCCTGAACCGCCGCCGGAGACCTTTCGCATCCCCGTCACCGTATCGCAGGCGCAAACCGAACCCGCTGGAAGCGGCTCCTTCTCGGGAAGCACTCGATACATCGTTTCACCCTTTGCGTTTTTACATTCGGCAACGCGCACCCTCCGATAGTCCGGAAGCTCCTCGTGGTCGAAAAAACACTCCACGAATTCCATATCGGGAAGGGTGAAGACGGCAAGCCTCCCGTCCTGGCCCGCAATCACGAATGCCCCGTCCGGCGAAACGGCGAAGTTGTCGCCGTATCCCGAAACGGCGCCCAGTTTTGGGAGTCGGCCCATATCCCCCCGCGATACCAAACCAGCGGGAGGAAGCATTTCCCAGAGCGCGAGCTCCCCACTGTAGCCGCCGCGGGCTGTGACTATATACCTGCCGTCGGGATGGAACACCATCCGGATAGTATCAGTATTTTTGTTTTCGCAGGAAAATATCGCGAGCACCCCTCCGCCCGGATACTCCCTTATCACCGCCTCTCCGCCCGCGCGTGCGCCGTTATACAGAAGGACCATTTTGCCGGCGGGGTCGAACACCACCTCGTTCCCCCGGTCCGCCTGGCGACAGCGGTCGGCGTAGAACTTCGGCACGGGCAGGACTCTGTCCGTCTCCATCCCGTTTGAGAGTTTCCATATCATCCGTTTTCCGCCTCCCAACAGGAGCATAAGATGCTCGCCGTCCGGGGCGGCTACAAAACCCGAATAGAAGTTGACTCCCGTAGAGGCCGGAATGGTGATCGTCCGAGCCGACCCGCCGCCGGGCATGTCCCACACCCTGATCGTATAATCCAGCCCGCTCGACAGGAGTCGTTTGCCGTCGGGCGTAAAGGCGATCCAGTACACTTTATTCGTATGGCCCGAAAGCACTCCAAGCGGTTTACCTCCCGGAAGCGCCCACAGCCGGACCGTCGTCTCCTGACTCGATGCGGAGGCCAGTATCGTACCATCCGGCGAGATCGCGAGATTTACGATTGGCTGAGTGTGCCCTTTTAAAACGGCGGTTTCGATTCCGTCGGCGGCACGTACGAGCCTGATCGATCCGTCGCTCGCGGGACACGCGAGGAGCGAACCATCCGGGCTGAGAACGGCCTTCCCCTCCCCTTTGAACCTTCCCAGAAGGCGCCCTCCTGGCAGCTCCCACAGCCTGGTCATATAACCGTCCGAGGAACTGCTCGTCATCGCGCAGCGCTTTCCGTCGGGGCCTACGCTGATTGCGCGAAGGTACCCGTGGTAGGCCGTAACGCCTTCATGACACGCGCGCTTCGGCGCGGCCGCGCCCTTTTCATCGGCCCGCGCTTTCCTTCCCACAAGGCCGAGCGCGGCGAACGCGGCCGCGCCAAGAAACCCCCGGCGGCCCATCGTCCAGTCCCCGGCGATTTCGTCTATCCCCACCGTTTCGGGCCTCTCCACAGACCCGTCCGACATGATTCTGGTCAGCGTAAAATCGGTCCTTATATCTTTCGGGAACCTCTATTAATTAACATTTTTGAGGTTGATAAAGTTGCAACTCCTGA
>CAZEAH010000548.1:0-2506 GCA_964510075.1 uncultured Leptospirales bacterium
GGTGACCATCCAGCCGGGCGCGCCCTTGCGCTCGGCCTTTTTCATCTTTTTAGCCATTATTCACCGACCTCCTGCGAGATCGCCTCGCGTTCGGCCGGAGGCAGGAATGACACCAGCTTGTCTTTAACGATCCGCGGATTGTCCCCGGACTGGATGGAGAGCACCCCCTCTATCATGATCGATTTAAGCAGCACCTCCTCGCCGGTGCGCAGGTCGAGCTTGGTCGACACCGGAAGGAGCACCAGGTTCGCCAGAATGGCGCCATACAATGTCGTGATAAGGGCGACGGCCATGTAAGGGCCGATCATTGCCCTGTCTTCAAGGTTTACAAGCATCAGGATGAGTCCCATGAGGGTTCCGATCATCCCGAATGCAGGAGCGTACGATGACCACTCGTCGAACATCCGCTTGTTGCTGTCGTGGCGGGTCATCATATTCTCGAGCTCGGTCTCCATGATCCTGCGCACGAGCTCGGGATCGGTACCGTCAACCACAAGCTGGATCCCCTTGCGAAGGAACTCGTCGTCGAGCTCGTCCAGGTCGTCCTCCAGCGCCAGGAGACCCTCGCGGCGCGCCTTTTCGGAAAACGAGACAAGGGTGATAATAAGCTCACCCGGATTATATTTCTGGGTGAACAACGCGATCTTTATATAGTCCCAGATGCGGAGTATCTTCGGGAGAGGATACGCCACCAGCAAGGCGGCGATGGAACCTCCGATCGTAATCATGACGGAAGGCGGATCCCAGAATAAAATCAGACTTCCTTTCGCGAAAAGAACACCGAGAATCAGGAAAACCGTACCGCTGATCAGACCTATTATGGTTGCTATGTCCATACAGACACTCCGCTATGAGTCTAGATTGCACCCGCGCCCGAGAAGACGCATCCTCTCTTGTTTATCGGCCTCTGCGGCCAATTATTCAAGCATGCGGGACTATCGCCTCGAATTTATTTCATCGCCGGGCGACAAGGCGCTTATTCTCCGTTACGGCTGAAAAGCGAACGATAGTACTCGCGTATCATCGCAAGCACCTCGTCCACCGGTTCGGAGACCAGGTACTTGTGCTCGTTGGTAAGGGTGATGACCGTATCGGGACGCGCCTCGACAAGCTCGATATGGTTCGGGTTCAGTATGAACTCCTCTCCGTTCAAACGGTGAACGCGTATCATTTCACCTCCTTGGTCTCCGGTCGAGAAGGGCAAGGTGGGCCCCCAGAGCCGCTTTCCGGACCGCCGTTTCCGAACAGCCCGGATCGCTACTGTCAATTATCGGCATGTTCAGGCGGGAGAACAAGTCCTCCAGCCAGAGCTTGGCGGCCAAAAACTGCCCGTTCGTGAAATAAGTCCGCCCCTGCCGGTCTATCATGTACTCGCGCGCCTTCCTGATGGCATCGAATTCCATGGATTCAGGGGACGCGAACCTGCCGCATGTCTCGGTATAGCGCGCATGCCGGAGGGTGCCGCGCAGATAGAACGAGCGGCGAAAAGCGAGATCGTTGCCGGCCATGGCGAGCGAGGCGACCGGGCAGCCCAGGGCGAGCGAGACCGCCTGAGTGCTGACGATACTGCAGGTCGCCACATAGCCCAGAGACTCTCCGGCCTCCTTCCACAATTCGTCATAGTACCCGCCGCGGAGCATCCAGTTATAAAACGAGATATCGCCTTTCCAGCCCCTCAGGGTGCTGTGCGCCATACAGCTGAACGCGAGAAGATGCATGGCCGAGGTTTCGATACCGTCAAAAAATCCCGCCGGGGTGGTTTCGCAGGAAATTACGAAGGCGGGGCGAATGCCATGCCGCGTGAGGGGCCTCAGCGCCATATCAGCAGCGATCAGGGCAAGCTCCCGTCTGCTGCCGTACTTTTTCAGTGCATGGAGGTCCTCGGCGAGGGAGGGGCCCGCACCGACGACCACTACATGTCGGCCCGCGAGCATACGAACGACCCTTTCCAATCCGCCGAAGCGCTTTATATATGGGAGATTTTTCCGGAGGTTACAGCGAAAAGCCCGATATCGCTCTTCACTGATACCCTGATGTATGCTGTTGAACAGTTCGTTTTTATCCATTTGACTCCCCGCACCCACCGGGGCAGACCGTATCGACCGGAACGCCGCAATCCGGCCGGCGTCTTTTGGCCGGATGTCACGGCCGATACAAATAAAAACAAGAACAAAAATTTAATTGATTTAATTTGTATATAAAAACATAATGACCATAGTGAATTGGTACGGGAATTATTGCCGGTTCGGCATTACCCGGTTCGGCCCGCCGTACGGGGCCGACCGAGAGGATCTCCGACCCGCGATATGTCCACCATACTGATCCATAGACCACTTTCTCTTTATATACGACGGGCGCCCTGTATAGTGCCCGTTTTTCTTTATTCCGCCCGCGCGTCATCGATCAGCGTCGAAACCTTCACCAGCTCGAAACCGCGCCCGCGAAGTCCGGCTATAATTTCCGGGAGCGCCTCACAGGCGGCGCTCCCGTCGCCGTGCATATGAAG
>CAZEAH010000549.1:0-2495 GCA_964510075.1 uncultured Leptospirales bacterium
CATTATACTGATTGTCTTCGGCGGGGTCAAATCTTTTTCGCATCGGCGCGGATTCGAATCCGCGCCTTCCCGATGCCGTTTCGAGCTTGACGAACGCGCCCGTACCCGCTGAAATCCTCTCCATATCGCGTACGGAAACCCAATACGATGAAACCGGCCGAAACATCGCGCATGCGCGAGCTCTTCGCCGCGTCGGGCATTTGCCTGGACGAGCGGCAGGCCGCGCTCTTCGCGCGCTTTTACGACCTCATCGAGCGCTACAACGACGTGCTCGATCTCTCGCGCCTCAGGCGCTTCGAGGACATCGTCGTCAAGCACTTCGTGGACTGCGCGCTTGTGGCCACCCTCACCGACATTCCCTCGCCGGTGGTGGACATCGGCACCGGGGCGGGCTTTCCCGGCATCCCGCTGAAGATCATGAAGCCGGACCTTGCAATCATCCTCGCCGAGCCGCGCCACAAACGGGTCGATTTCCTCCGCATGGCGATCGACGAGCTTGAATTGAAGGATGTGTCGGTGTACCCGCACCTGGTGGGCGCGCACTCCTTCTTCGAGGCGAGCGCGGTCGTTACGCGCGCGCTCGAGTCGGCGCGCGATACGATCGAACGCGCACGCCACTTCCTGCCGCTCGGCGGACGGGTCATCCTCATGAAGGGCCCCTCGGCCGACGACGAGCCGGGCGCCGACTCCATCGCGGGTATGGACGATTTCCGCGAGCTCGAACGAAAGGACTATTCCATACCCGGAACGCCGCACCGCCGCCGGCTTCTCGTCTTCGAGAAGACCTCGGCGGAGCGCACCGTCACCTATCGCATCCTCACCCGCGCCGAGGGCATGGTCGGCACGGCGATCACCTCGGCCGACAACGCCGCGTTCAAGGCGATGAAAAAGACCGCCTCGGGCGCTTCGGTGAAGAAGACCGAGCGGACGATCGTCGGCGGCAGGAAGTTGATTCTGGAAGCGGCGGCGCGGCTTCCAGACCTGTGCGAATCGCTCGTGCTCTTCGACGGCCTGCGGGAGGACGATGACGCGGTCAACGCGCTCGTTGCCTTGTTCGCGGAGCGGGGGAGGCTCTATGTGCTCAAAAAGTCGCTCTACAACGAGCTCGACGTTTCGGGTACGAACGGCCCGCTCCTGGTGGTGCGGGTGCCGGAGCTCGCCGAGTGGGACGGCTCGGCCGCGGAGGGATGCACCCTGCTGGTGCCCTTCCAGGACCCGGCGAACGCGGGCGCGGTGATCCGCACGGCGGCGGCCTTCGGAGCGCGGCGCGTGGTGATGCTGCGCGAGGCGGTTAACCCGTTTCATCCGCGCTGCGTGCGCGCCTCGGGAGGGGCGGTGTTCGGCGTGCCCGTCTTGCGGGGGCCTTCCATCGGCGAGCTTGCGCGTTTCAGGGAGGAGAAGGGCTTCGAGCTGGTGGCGCTCGACAGCTCGGGTGAGCCGATTGCGGATTTCCGTTTTCCGGGCGGCTTCGCGCTCCTTGCGGGCGTGGAGGGCCCGGGGCTTCCCGACGCGCTTCGGGCGAACGCCGTATCCATCCCCATGGAGGGCGGCGTGGAATCGCTCAACGCGGCCGTCGCGGCTTCGATCGCGCTGTACGCGTGGCGGAGTTCGGAGCAGGCCTCCGTGCAGAAAATGTGACCCTTGACGCAGCCTGGTTTTCTGGCCGATGGAATTATCAGGGAATCCGTGGAGAAGCGATCAGAATTTTGTAAACATCAAGACGTATGAGAATCTGTATATTCATGCAGGCCCTCGCCCTTACATCCGCCGAAGGCGGAATCCGAATGCGCCCGACTGTGTGAGCCGTGTCCCGCGAATGTGGGCACGGCGAGTTTCGGGCGCCGGGGTGCAGGGGCGGAAGCCCCGCCGGTTTTTGGCGCCACCTTTTTTCCGTCAAAAAGGTGGCGTAAGGAGTCGTATAAAAGATGGCCTCATCTTACTCCACGCATTAAAATAGGAGGAATTGTATGGCCGTGTTAACCATCAGGTTCAGCCCGAGAGAGAAAAAGCTGCTTCGCCTTTTAAAAAAGCACTACAATTGCGACGCTTCGACCCTGATAAAAAAATCGCTGTGGGAGTTGTATGAGGATATCAGGGACAGGGAGATAATCGAGGATTTCGAAAAAAAGGAAACGGCCTCGAAGACCGAATTCGTACAGATTACCGAGCTCCTGCCGTAATCGCCCCGCCCTCATTTCAACAGCTTCAGAATATTCCGTATCCTGAAATCGTACTGGTTGAGGCGCCCGGCCCTTTCGGCGCACTCGCGCGCCTCCTCACGCCGGCCCAGGGCAAGAAGGCTCTCGGCGCGCTTGAGCCAGCCGCCGTAGTACGCCGGCACGATGTCCGTTACCGAGGCGAAGTCGCGCTCCGCCTCCGGATAGCGCTCCGACATGAAGCGCGCTTTTCCCATGCGGAGAAAGGGCCAGGGGTTGTGCGGATGCCGGTCCGCGGCGCTGCGGTAGCATTCGAGCGCACGGTCGTACCGCTCCCCG
>CAZEAH010000550.1:0-2494 GCA_964510075.1 uncultured Leptospirales bacterium
GCCCTGGACCTGCGGCTTCCGGCGGGCACCAGGAGGCTTCCGGTCACCGTCGAGCGGAACATCCCCCTGAACGTTACCTGAAATCGGTTGAACGGCGAACGGGCGGAATTGAGCGGCGTGAACGACGGCTCGATGGGAATCTTCTTGAGCTCCGCGATGGAACTCTTCCAGAAGGCGTCGAAATCCTCTTCGCGGTCGAAGGGGGGCAGGTGCAGGAAGAAGCGGTCGAAATCGCCCGTTACAGGCATAATTTGGAGTCCGGTCAGTTAGAGAGTTTGTAGATGAAATAGTAGTTGTAGCTGAACAGAACATAGATGACGGCTATTACGGCCGTGGAAACCACCAGGAGCGAAAGGACAAGTCCCGACGCCTGGAGCGGCCGGACGAGAATGTGCAGCGCTATCCTGGAGCCCGAAAGGCCGTCCCTGCGCAGGGCGTATATTCTCCGCGCGAAGAGGTAGACCAGCGCCCCCGCGATTCCGAGGCGGATCCCCCAGACGACGATGGTGTTGAACAGCGGCTTGTCGTTGACGGCGAGCAGGGCGATCGGCGATACGACCGCGTCCATGAGGATGGCCGAGGCGAGCGCCGAGGCGAGGATGAAGAGGCAGAGTGTCATTGCCGCCTTCAGTCTGTCGACAATACGGCTTTTTTTGAAAAGGGTCTTCCCCTGCATCATCGTTACCGTTTTCTATTTATCGGAGGACTCGTCGGCGGCGGGTTCCCCGCGTACCGGTTTGCGCGGCGCGTCGGGCGCCTTTTCGCCTTCGGAGCGTATCCCCATTTCCTCCAGCGCCTCGCGCGCGGCCTTCTGGACCGCCGTACTCGGGTCATAATCGCGCTTATATTTTAAAATGTCAATTGTTCTTTGGTCCTTCATGTCTTTCAGGAGGCGTACGGCGCGCAGCCGGACCATGGCGTTGTCGCTTTTAAGCGCGTCCACCAGGCGGGGATATGCCTTCTCGTCGCCGAGCCTTGCCAGCGCCGCCACGCAGTAGATGTACAGCGTATAATGCTCCTTGCGTTTCTTGAAAGGGTAGGACTCGATCGTGGCGATCACCGCGTCGATGTCCTTGGACGCTTCCTTCGCGCCGAGCCGCGCGAGGGCGTTGGCCGCGTATCCGCGCACGTCCCGGTCCTCGTCCTCGTCTTTGAGGAGCTCGATGAGAAAGTCCCTGGGCGCTGCGGAGCCGAGCCGCCCCATGAACATGGTGAGCGATCCGCGGATGGTGCGGGTGGTCTTTACGTCCTTTATGGCCGATTTGGCGAACTCGGCGAGCTCGCCCGCCTCGAACTCGCCCATGGCGGTTATGAGGCTTTCGGTGAGGTTCGAGTCGGTCGACAGGTCGCGGCCCTTCAGTTTCTCGGCCAGCACCTGACGGGCCGGGCCGTACTTCAGGTTCTTAAGGGAGTTCACCGCCGCGATCTGCACGTCCTCCGAATCGTCGCCGAGCGCCTCCATCATGGCTGGAGCGGCGGAGGCGTTGTTAAGATCGCCGGCCACGGTGATCGCCCTGGCCTTCACCTCGGGATCGGTCTCGTTCCGTATAACGTCGACCAGCCGGTCGGCGAGAGAGCGTTTAATCGACTCGTCCCGAATGCCGAGAATCATATTTATCGCCTCGCGGCGGTCCTTGTTGATGCCGTATGTAATGGTCTTCTCGATCCATTCGGCGCGCTTCTTCTCGTTCTCGGCCTGTTGTTCTTTCCGCTTGCGTTCCTTCTCCTCGGCCGTTTCAACCGCCTTTACGGGCCTGGCCGCCGCGGGTTTGGAGGGCGCACTCTTGGCATACTGCCCCGCGACTCCCGCCGCCATGAGCGCGAGCATGGCGATCGTCAGTGTCCACCCTGTATATATCCTCATCCTTCCTCTCTCTTCATTTTAACTGTACAGTCCGGGCTGTACCGCGTGCAAGCATATTTGCTCCCGTTACGGCCCGTTTGGCCGGGCCGTGTAACAAATCGCTCTCCCGGCATACTGAAACTGGACACGCCGGTACTTAATCCGGGGATGTGAGCGCCCTTATAAGCATTATCGGCCGTTTACGGTCCGAATGCAGACCGATTATGCGTAATTCCGCCGCGCGCGGGACTACCGGTTGACGGACCATTATTTCTTGACAGGGGCCCCGGGAATGCGTACCATTTTTATCTGGCGGGGTAGTGTAACGAAAATACGCGGTCCGATCGCCCGCCGCGATTCTCCCGGTTCAGCGCACGCATCCGGAAGGATTCCCGGCGCCGCGGCGCCGTTATAACGGGATACACATCATGAAAACGACCATCGTACGACTTGCGCTGCTTGTTTCCGTAACGGCATTCGCCGCTCCGACGCTGGCGGCGGACCGCTACGCGCTCATAAAGCTCGAGGGGTCGGTTAATCCGATCATCAGCGAGCACGTCATCAAATCGATCGAAAAGGCGAATGAGGAGCGGGTACGCTTCATCATCCTCCAGATGGACACGCCCGGCGGCCTGATGGGCTCCATGCGCG
>CAZEAH010000551.1:0-2489 GCA_964510075.1 uncultured Leptospirales bacterium
CCCGAACGTCAACCTGCTCCTGGTGGGCGACGGCCCTTATATCGAGAGCATCCGGAAGACCATGCGCGGCTACGACCGTGTCGTTCTCACCGGCAAGCTCGAACAGTCGGTGCTTCCCGACGTCTATGCGGGCTCGGACATGTTCGTGTTCCCCAGCATAGCCGACACCTTCGGCATGTCGGTGCTCGAGGCGCAGGCCTGCGGACTGCCGGCCGTCGTCTCGGAGGCGGGCGGCCCGAAGGAGATCATCATTCCCGGCGAAACCGGCCTTGTGGCCTCCTCCAAAGATGTCAACGAGTGGGTGCGGGCGATCGAGTACGTCATCGACCTCATGGAGAACGACCTGGAGGCCTACGTTGACATGCGCGAGAAATCCCGCAAAAACGTCCTCGTAAACTTCAACTGGGACGCCGTTCTTGCGGGACTCGTGGGCACGCGTCCGTCCGAATCCGGGCTGGAGATCCATATAGCCTGACTACCCGGTAATCCAGGCGCTCTTTTCGTAGCCCGTCTTGAGCCTTCCGCAAAAGGCCCCTTCCAGGGCCTTTTGCGTATACACGTGTACATCCTCGATTAGCCGTCATTTTTTTATTGACAATAGAGCGTGAGAGAATAGTAAAATAATGTCTTTGCATGCTCACAGCGTAATCCGAAAATATACAGTATGCCGCTTCCGGCGCCCTTATGGCCCTTCGGCGGAATAGCGGCAGAGGGAACGTCGACCGTTTTAGTCGGCCTCAGAGGAAAGCCGGTGCTTTCCACCTTAAATGTGCAAGAGATTTAGATGAAGAAATTCTCCATCTGTGTTATCGTCATACTATTGTGCTGCGGGGCCGTTACGGCCGCCGAAAGAGTCTTTATCGACAATGCCGATATCCAGGAATACAAGGGCCGGCTCGGGAAGTGGGTGATGATGGGGTCCGGAGCGCCCCTCGTTCAGCTTGCCCGAGAGTTCGGCAGCACCGCCGATGAGGTGTACTCCATCAACGAAAATCCCGCGCGAAAAATAGGACACGGCACCTACGTTTTTGTCCCATATTCCGACAGCTATCTCGAAAAGCTCTCCGCCCGGGGCGCGGTGCGATCCGCTATCGATTCCCCGGACGACGAGTTCATCTGGCCAATCGAAGGCGTCAGGAATATCTCCTCGGTACTGGGCCTTCGCGGCGGCCGCTTCCACTCCGGAATGGACATCCCGGCCGAACGCGGGAAACCCGTGTGCGCTTCCATGGAAGGGCGCGTGATATGTTCGGTATACCTTGCCGGCTTCGGCAACACTATCGATATCGAACACAGGAACAACTTCATCACCCGATACTCCCATCTTTCGGCAAATTTCGTAAAAAAGGGGGACTTCGTGCGCAAGGGCCAGATCGTGGGCCTGGTCGGAAGCACGGGCGTTTCCACGGGAAATCATCTTCATTTCGAGATCAGGTGCAACGACATACCGCTGGATCCGCTTGATTTTCTTCCGACCAATGACGGACTGAAACTCCTTCACACAATCAAAAACTGGAAATAATAGCGGCGCACCATCCGGTGCGCCCGCCTGATCATGAAAACCATCGACCTGCACATGCATTCCCGCTACAGCGAGGACGGCGATTATTCGGTCGACGAACTTTTCACCATCGCCGCATCCGCGGGCCTTTCGGCCATATCCGTTACCGATCACGACTCCATTGAATCGATCGCCGATTGCCCATCAGCGTCGGCTCGGACCGGTATCGAATACGTGCCAGGCGTCGAGGTCACAACCGTTTTCCCCATGGACGGTTCGCAACAGCACATACTCGGATATTATATCGACCCGTCGGCGGGCGGGCTCGCTTCGATCCTGGAAAAAATTCATGGTCACCGCAACACGGTCGCCGCGGAGCGCATGAAAGCCCTTCGCGGGATCGGTTTTGCCGTCGACGAGGACTGGGTATGGGAAATCGCCGGCGGTCGCGCTCCCACCGCGACGGCGATAACGCGGGGGGTTCTCGAAAACCCCGATAACGCAGCCGACCCGCGACTCGCGGAATATTTCCACGGCGCCAAAGCCGATAACCGCCTCTTCCATTTCTACCGCGAATTCCTGCTCGAGGACAGGCCGGCGTACGTACCGTTTGAATCTATTCCCACCTCCGAAGGCGTGGAAGCCATTAAAAACTCCGGAGGCGTACCCGTCCTCGCCCATCCAAAATTCGTTCGGGAAAGGAAGTGGCTCGATATAATCAGGAAGTACGGTATTCTGGGCATCGAGGCCGTCTCCAGCTATCACGGGCCGGAGGATATCGCGTTTTATCTCGGGTACGCCCGCAGGACCGGCCTTCTGGTTACCGCGGGGTCCGACTTTCACGGCCCCACGACCAAGCCCCGCGTCGCCATGGGCGGCATCACCGGAAACGACTACCGACTGCTCGAGGACCTCAGAAAGGCCGCCGGGACCGGCACCCGTTGAGCGAAAAAAGAGCGGGGAATAGACCCGCTCTTTTTTAGCGACA
>CAZEAH010000552.1:0-2481 GCA_964510075.1 uncultured Leptospirales bacterium
CGGTATCTCACGGCTGGTGGCCTAGGAGTTGCGCCGCGAAGCGCACGATGTTTTCGGCGAGCAGCTCGAGGCCGACGCTCTGGGAATCGAAGATCTTAAACCAGATCAGGCGGCCGACCTTTTCCTCTGTCTTCCCACACGGGTCAAACAGGCCGCCGGCATCGTCCCCAGGGAAAAGATCGTAATTCTCGAGCTCATCCCGGATGCGCACTTCTATGTCAGGGTGGCGGGAATACCGCGCGGCGAGACAAGCTTCATTTTTAACAACAACACGGCCCAGGCGGAAATGATCAGGGAGTACTGCCTTCAGCACGGTATCGACGGGATCAAGTTCGAGATCATCCCTTTCAGCGAAATTCCAGAAGAAGAAACCCGCCGAAGGCTCGAAAGCGCGCGATACATCATTGGCGCGCTTATCTATGTCGGTGCCGGCAGCATCCTGTACGAGAAGTATAAAAACTCGCTTTCCCCCGATGTTACCGTCATAGGGGCGCACCGCGTTCCCACCTTCGCTTCGATAAAGGATATCATGGAGCAGATGACCATAATTCGGTATCGAAGCCTGAACGCGCGCCTCACGGAAATATCCAGCCAGCTGAACGAAGACCTCAAGCGGATTACGGAGGACACCCAGCACGTCACCACCTCAATAAACAGCATCAGCTCCATGGTGGTACGCCTGAAGGACGCAATGACGCAGGAAGCGAGAAACGCATCGGAGAGCATCGGCGTATCGGCGGAGCTCGATCACGCCCTTCGGAACATCACCGAGGTGATCGGCGCGATAGAAGAAATCGCCGACCAGACACAGATGCTCGCCCTGAACGCCTCGATTGAGGCGGCGAGGGCGGGCGATGCCGGCAGGGGGTTCGAGGGTTGTCGCCCGGGAGGTCAGGAAGCTGGCCGAAAATTCAAAAAAACTGGTTGATACCGTTCAGCTTCACGTGCGCAACGTGGCAAAAGGGGCCGAGAGCATCGCGCCCTGCCTTACTTCTCTTGCCGGCGATATTGCGGTCAATAAAGAAACCATGGAAACGATAACCCTGTCTCTGCAGAAAGAGGCGCAGGCCATCGGGTCGATCGAGCTTACGCTCCTGAATATCAGCAAGACCTCGGAAATGCTCAATAAGTCAATGCGGGAGTTCAGCTGACCGCGTTCGCGAGCCCGGCTCAATCAGTAATATATCAGTCCGGGACCCTGGATGCGCACACCCTGTTTCGCCCCTCACGCTTTGCCTGATACATGGCGTTGTCGGCCGCATCCATCAGCGAATACGGCCCGGGGATGACGTCGGTCATTCCACCCGCAACACCTATGCTCACCGTCACATGGGCCGAAGTATGTGAGCTCTCATGATCTATACACATCCGCTCGACCTCGCTCCGGATCCTTTCCGCAACGGCCGCGGCCTGCTCCAGATCCGTTCCCGGCAAAAGGGTAACGAACTCCTCCCCTCCATAGCGTGCGCAGACGTCGTACGGCCTTCTGGCCGCGGAACGGATGGTCTCGGCCACCTTTACCAGACAGCCGTCACCGGTTTTATGACCATAGGTATCGTTATATAATTTGAAATGATCGATATCGATATAAAGCAGTGAAAGCGGCTTCCCGCTTCTCTGCGCCCCGCGCCACTCTCTTTCGAGGGCCGCGTCGAAATACCGCCTGTTATAGAGACCAGTAAGCGGGTCTGAAATGGACAACTGTTCCAGGGTTTTGTTTGTCTGCGCCAGTTTTATGGATTCGGCCCTGTTGAGAAGGCTCATCAGGAATACTCGCCTGAGCTCCGCCTCCATCTGATAGTTGCCTATAAGGCTCATTACGACCGCCGTCGAAAGGACCAGCGAATGGTTGATTACCGCCTCCACGGACATTGTCGTGGCAATCGGGAGCAATGCCGAATACAGTACGAGCACGATTGCGGAACAGACCACGGCCATGCCGAATCTGAGACCCACGACGATATTCCCGAATATTATGATTATTATTATCCCCGTGTGGTAATGGATTTCATTCGGGTCATTGCTGAGCAACAGCATGACCAGTATGCTCAGTGACGTAGAGATGACGATCAGTCCGATCATCAGCTCGGTTAACTTCTCGAGTTTTTTCAGATATACGAGCAGGAGCATGCCGCACATCACCGGTGTCACGATTCCCAGACGTATGAGCCAAGCAATGGGATAGATATCACGAAGAACGATCATGTCGGATAAACAGTAGATGTTATAAAGAAGGACCTCGACGAGCCCGAGAATCAGATATCGTTTGCGGCGCCTCGGGGTGTCGTGATCGGAAAAAAGCCGCTCAATGCGAGGGGGGAATCGAAGAAATCTGAACCCGCGTTCGACAAGAGCGCGAAGTTCATTCTCGGCGTCGATGAGCGCCGCTTCGTCGGGGATTGCGAGACTGTCGATTCTGTTCAGCCCGAATTTCATCTCTTGTGTAATACTGCCTTCTGCGCTTGATTCGCGGCTGTATCC
>CAZEAH010000553.1:0-2480 GCA_964510075.1 uncultured Leptospirales bacterium
GCATCCTGCCGCAGGCCTGCACGCGCGCGATCGTTATACTCGCCGTACGGTCCGAGCTCGAGAAGCGTTTTATGACGCCGGCCGCCGCATCGTCGCCGTCCGGTTCGCTTTCGGTCCAGCCGGCGGGAATGAGCGGAGATTCCGCGTTCGCATTCCGGTCCGCCTCGGGGCTCCCGGTATCATCGGTCCCGCGCCGGGAGACCCCGGAGCGCCAGACCATCCTGTGGTACATGGCCGCCAGGCGCTGTACGGCCTTGCGGTCGACCTCCTCCATGTTCGCGCCGTTCATCGTCCACGAAGCGATCATAACGGAAGTGGAGCCGGCAAGCGCGGCCTTTTTAGCCGCGAGATCCCCCTCCGTGGGGGCGCCGCGCGGATCGATCCCTTTCCGGCGGCAGTCGCCGAGCAGCGTCGAGACGCGCGAGATCTCCGCGGCGATTTCGCGGCGCAGGTACGACACGGTGGCATGCTCCACGCGAAGCGCGGCCGGGTCGTAGCCTTCCACCAGGTGCAGGATGGACTTCCGCGCGATGACCTCGTCGAGCGGCCCGGGCTTCTCGCCCCGTCCGAGCGAGGACTCGAATTCGCTGTACAGCTTCGCGTACCGTCCGATGATGCCCGCGGTCCGGGTGAGCCCGGCATACAGCGCCGTGTAGTCGTCGATCCTTTTCATCATACGCTCGATTTCGAACGACGCGCTTTCGGCGTCGGGTGTGGCGGCGCTTTCCGCGCGTCCGGCGCTTTCCCTGGCCGCGCTTTTGGAGAAGGTCGCGAGGCGTTCGGCGTTCTCGGTGCGGGATTTATTGATGAATTCGTTCAGATCGTTGCGGACCGTGCGCGCCTCGGCGTTCATGGCGGGAGAGAGAAAGCGGGCCGCGTTACGGTCGAGGCTCATTGAATTGACCGCCGCGCGCCGCAGGCCTTCGATGTCCCGGGACGCGACGGCGAAGCGCTTCCGTATGCCCGGCCGAGGGAGGCCGGCAAGCGCCTGGCCTTCAGCGGCGAGCCCGTCGGCGAAGGCTATGTACACGCGGTTGGCGGCCGCGCGCTCCTTGAGGGAGGCCAGAACGGCCGCGCCGTCCATGCTTCGTGCGGAGGAGAGCCAGCGCAGATACCGGATGGATCGAAGAACATATCCGCGGACGAGCGACATGCGGTCGGCATACACGGCCTTTGCCTGCAAAAATTCCTTTTCGTTTACCGCTTCGCCCGGCATTCCCTCGTCCCGCATCCTCTGCAGGCGTTCCTCCCCGGCCATGAATTCGGCGCTCGTTTCGGCGGTGTACCGTTCGACGATCGCCGAAAGCTTCTTCTCCGCCGAACTGAAGAACGCCGTGTCCTCGCCGCCACGAACCGCGGGCGCCGCCTCGCGGTGCGCATCGTCCAGGTCGCGAAAGAGCAGGGTGCCGTCCACGTTTTTCGGGATGCGGATGACGGTACCGGCGGCGGACGGCCGTTTGCCCGCTGTCGGGTCGATATTACGCCTGTCGAAATATCGCCGCGCGGCGCTTGAGAAGACGAGCCGCTCCGTGGCGGCGGCGTCGTCGAGCAGTCCGCGAAGGCGGACCGGCGCGAGCGTTTCGCCCCCGGTGTCGGACATTTCCCGGAGCTCCCGCATGAGCGCGAGCCGGGAGGCGGTCCTTGCGCGCGCCGATTTCCACGAGGGCGATGAGGCCAGGTCGGAGGCCGTGATGACGATTGACGACGGCGTGAGGGCCGAAGCGCACGCGGCGAGCGTCTTTTCGGCGGCAAGACGGAACGTATCGCTGGGCGATACGTCGGGGGCGGCCTCGCCCTTCATGTTTTCGAGGGCGGAGGCGATAACGCGCGCGCGGAGACGGCCGCTTTCCCGCATCGCGGCCGAGTAGAAAGCCTCCAGCGTGCAGTACTGCCATTCGACCCTCGAGATGTCGTCTGCCATAATCGCGTTGAAGAGCTCATCGTCGTCGGCGCCGAACGAGCTCCGTATCATCCTTCGTATCTCGGCGCCGGCGGCCCCGTGCACCGCCCGGTAGTTGTCGCGATGCCCGGCGGAGGAGGTGAGGTACTCGAGCAGGCAGGCGGAAAAAACGGCGCCGGCCATGGACTCCGGGGCGATTGCCGCGCCGGAGGGCTTCGCGACGGTCGCCGCGCCTTTTTGCGCGGCATGCTCGAACATGCCGACGACCTCGACCGCGCGTTCGATGTCCGCGCGGATAAGTCCGGACACCGCGGGGTCGATTGACGGGTTCTTCTCGATCCGGGCGAGCTCCGCGCGAAAAGCGCGTTCGCGCAGTTTCCACCAGTCGCGCCGCTGGACACCGGACCATGCCGACAGGTCGCCGGCCATGGCCAGAAGGATCACTACGGCGAGCAGATGACGTCGTTTCATGGCGTGCACTCCGGTACGGGCGAATTAAGAGCCTTCAGCTTATTATCGATAAAATGGCCGTAACGGATTAGCGCGACCGAGGCACGGGGGGGGGGAGGGGCGGGGGGGC
>CAZEAH010000554.1:0-2475 GCA_964510075.1 uncultured Leptospirales bacterium
GTCGAAGTCCGCCGAAGCCTGGACGACATCGGCACGGTCAGCGTCAGAAGCTCCCGGAGCGGATCTTCCTCTACTACGCCAGCAACGACACCCTCAAGGATCGCGGCTTCTCCGAGGAGAACAACCGGACGACCCTCAAGATCGCCAAAGCCCAACGGGCCATCGTCAAGAAGGGGAACCAAGCCAAGGACATCCTGCTCAAAGGTCGCAAGAGCCCTGCCCAGCTTCTGGCTGAATCCTCCATGGCCGATGATTCAGCCGCGTACCCCGAAGACCAGATCGTCAAGGTCGTCAACGGCGGCCCCATCCTCCCAGACGAGTACGGCAACGCGCGGGGCGGTATCGTCTTGGACCTCCCCCGCGAAAAGCCGAAACGCCAACTTAAAAGGATTTTTGATGATGAGTAATCAGCTCCGAAACCACAAGAGCGGGTGCAGGGAAGCTAGTAAACACACGGTTCCCCTTTTTCTCCATCCCTTCGGTTATCTCGGAAGCGACTTTTCGCAAGACATTTTTGATGCAGTCAAGAATGCCGGATGGGTACGAATCAAAGCAGTCGTCATAGTTCAGAAGCGTATCGACGATATAGACAGCTTTATCTTTCACCCAATACCCCGAGTCATCAGTAATAAAAACGCGAATCAAGTCAAGACACATTCCCATGTCCTGCTCGCTAACGTTTTTGAACGTGTACTTCCTATGAGCAAAGTCACAATAGACGGTTTCGATGAACTCCATCGCGTCGGCTTCATGCATGGCAATCTCCTTTTCAGTGAACGAAATCAGCGTATCCCAAAGCGTGGGAACACGCAATAACAAGCCAATCCCCGCGCTTTCCCGGATGCGTATACCGGATGGCCACACGGCCCTGCGCCACGTGGTGGACCGCTACCGCGCCGACATGGACCAGACACGCCTGACGCAGGGTGAATTCACGACGCTCGTTGACCGGATGAACGAGAAGGACTACGTGCCGCAGGGGATTCTGTACCAGGTGGGGAATCTGGAATCTTCCCGCGCGGACGCGTTGATGAAGGAAGGCGTTCCCGACTCGAAGGTTATGGCCGACGACAAAGCTTTGTACCACGGGACTGCTGATAAGAACGAGCGCCAAAGGCTCTCTAAAGAGCAATTCGAGGACGTTTACCGGATGTTCCAAGAGCCGGAGCGGATATTCGAGAACCAGACGCCCGACCACCCGGTGAACGGGCGCGAGTTCCATTTCGTGAAGGACAATGGCGACGGGCGCAATGTGTATTCCGTCTTTCGCCTGAAGAGCAAAGCTACAGCGCTCCGCCTGGTGACGCTGGGGGTTATCGAGGATTCGTATGCGGGGGAGAGGTGGAAAAAAATATGGTAGCCATCGGACGGGAATTACACCCGCTGCATCCCCAGCGCTTGCGCGCCCGAGCCCTGCCTTTATTCGGGGCCTCGACGGCTGCCACGTATAAGTATAGCGCCGCTTCGCGCGGCGATCAAGGAGGACGCTCATGATCCTGCAACGAGACCCGCGCATGCGGGAGGAAATCAAGAAGAACGGCTGCTACCTGATGAGCCTGCTGTACCTGGCCAACAAGCTGACCAACGTGCCGCTGTCGGCCCAGCTCATCACGGGAGACCTGTTCGACGTGTTCGTCGCCAATGGCTGGATGAACGCGAATTGCTACATCCTGAACCCGGAGCGAATCCTCCGGTACTTCGGCGTGGAGGCCTCCTATACCGGCGTCCACGAGAAGCCCGACCGGCCGTGCGCGGCTGGGGAGATCGAGGTCCTCTACTTCAAGCACCCGACGGCGGGAGGGCACTTCGTAGCCGGGGACGGATCCGGGCACATCGCCTTCGACCATGAAAACACCGCTGACCTATTACGGCGGGAAGCAACAGCTCGCCAAGAGGATCATCAGCCTAATCCCGGAGCACAAGCTTTATTGTGAGCCTTTCGTAGGCGGCGGGGCCGTCTTTTTCCAGAAACCGGCCTCCAAGGTTGAGGTCATAAACGACATCAACAACGAGCTGGTGAACTTTTACGAGGTCTGTCAAAGGGATTTTACCTCCCTTGAAAAGGAGGTTTTAATCAGCCTTCACAGCCGGGACTTGCATCGCCGGGCGATGGTGATCTATCAGAATCCCGACATGTTTGACAAGATCAAGCGCGCCTGGGCCGTCTGGGTGCTTTCAAGCCAGTCATTCGGCGCCATGCTGGACGGCTCGTTCGGCTATGACCGCTCTGGGACGACATCGAAAAAGGTCACCAAGAAACGGGAGGAGTTCACCTACGAGTACGCCGTGCGGCTCCAAAACGTGCAGATCGAGTGCGCTGACGCCCTGCGGATCATACGGAGCCGGGATACTCGGGAGTCGTTCTTCTACTGCGACCCGCCCTACATCGGCACCGACATGGGGCATTACGACGGGTATACGGAGGATGATTTCGACGCTCTGATAGCCGTCCTGGAGCGAATAGAGGGCAAATTC
>CAZEAH010000555.1:0-2471 GCA_964510075.1 uncultured Leptospirales bacterium
GGTCGGCATGATGGCCCGGATTTTCTCGAACGAGGAAAAGCGCAGGGAACTCGACGAGGCGACCACCCCGGCAAAGGTCTATTCGAAGCTCGCGAAAGACGCGAAGCAATACTTCGAGAGCATATCCCAGAAGGAAGAACCGGGCTCGGACGGCTCAATCAACCTTTCCGGCGTTCCTTCCTCCGATCTCGACCTGCTCATCCGCCTCGACAGCCTGTACCACCTCCTCGATGAAGACAAAAGCGCCGACTCCACCGGCAAGAAAATTGAAGGACTCCGCAAACTCATAGACAACCGCTCCCTCACCTATTACGAACGCATGCGCAAGAAGTGCCAGAACCCGTTTGCCATAGTGGACAAGAGCAGCTGCAGCGGCTGCCACCTCGAGATTCCCCCGATATATCTCAAGCAGATAAAGGAATCGAAAGGCATATCGGTCTGTACGCACTGCGGCAGGTTTCTCATCATCCTTTAAACGACAGGGCGCCCTGCAACCGGGCGCCCTGAAACGTTAAAACAGGTTCCTAAAGCGGTAGAAAAACCATTCCAGCAGAAAGTTCCATACCGATCGCTTCTTCCAGTTCTGCAACAGCAGCTCCTCGCTTTTCCTCAGGTCCGCGAAGAACACCCTTTCCATCTCGTCGCCGAAAGGCTGGTCGAGAAGAATGGCGTTGATTTCGAGGTTTCGCGAGAAGCTCCGCCTGTCTATGTTCGAGGAACCGACGGTCGACCAGATGCCGTCGATCACCGCGGTCTTGGCGTGAAGCACGGAACGCCTGTATTCGTACACACGGATTCCGTGACGGAGATACCGCTTGTACAGATAGCGGCTCGCGTGCTGAACAATGGCCAGGTCGCTTTTACCGGGAAGGAGCAGGCGAACGTCGACGCCCCGCCGGGCCGCGCGAACGAGCGCGCGATAGATGCGGGTGTCGGGGATGAAGTAGGCGTTGGTGATGTAAATTGATTGCTTGGCGAAATTGATGGCCGAGATATACGACTCCTGGATGGGTTTTACCTGGCGGCGCGACTTGCTGCAGAGCACCATGAGGAGCTTTTTCCCCGGTTCGCCGAGATTGGGGAAATGGCGCGCGGCATCCAGCATCGCGCCGCCGTAGCGGTACCAGTTTTCAAAGAAGAAAAACTGAACGTCGCGCACCGCAGGCCCCTCTATTCGCAGGTGCGTATCGCGCCAGTCTCCGCCGCGGTACTTTCGGCCGGCATATTCGTTGCCTATGTTCATGCCGCCGACGAAGGCGACCCGCCCGTCCACCACCAGCAGTTTCCGGTGGTCCCGCATGTCAAGATTGAAGTATTTGCGCCAGGGAATGACCGGATGGAATTCCACGAGCTCCACGCCCCCCGAGCGCAGAAAGGCGAAGAGGGCCGGAGATGTGCCCAGGCACCCAACCGCGTCGTAGATGACATTCACCTCCACCCCGCGCTTTGCCTTTTTTACCAGAAGTTCGGCGATCATCCAGCCGACCGCGTCGCTGTTGAAGATATATGTTTCCAGATTGATGCCGCGCCGCGCGGAATTGATTGCGGCGACAAATTCGTCGAAGCAGGCGTCTCCCGTGGTGAGCAACCGTACGCGGTTCCCTCCGGAGAGCCCCCCGATACGGAGACGCTTCATTTCGGCCAGAAATCCGGGCAGAAAGATCCTGTTTTTGAACCGTGCGAGCGCGTCCTTGGCCTGTTTTCCGGCCCTGATGGCACGGGGCAAAGCACCCCGGGGCCCGGGTCGTTCATCCCGGGGGCGATTGTTCCGATCTATCTTTCGCATCGTCGTGGAATGCGTTTTATATGCGCGGCGGAATGATGCCGCGCATCAGGAGACCCCCGCGGGTTCCCTGACGGGGTCCTCCGGTCTGGAATCGGGGCCTGCGAATGGTTTGAAGCAGATTGAGCGGGATTTTACTGAAACGCGTATCCGGGTGCTGCCTCCCAGGCTTCCCTTGAGGAGTTCCATCGCCAGCGCATCCTCCACTTCTCCCTGGACAGTGCGCCGCAGGTATCGGGCGCCGAACTTCTCGTCGAAGCCCTTCTCGGCGAGAAGCCGTTTCGCCGCCGGCGAAAATACGAGCTCTATGCCCCGCTCGCTTAACCGATCGTTAAGCTCCCGAAGCATGAGGTCGACGATCTTTCGAATATGCTTCTGGTCGAGCCTGTGGAAATAGACCACCTCGTCGATTCGATTGAGGAATTCGGGGCTGAAGAGATGCTTGAGCTCGTCGTATACCTTCTCCCGCCCGTCGTCCCCGGCGGTGCGTTCGTCCGCGAATCCCATTTTGCCCATGCGCTGGAATTCGCGGTTTCCGACGTTGGAAGTCATAATGATAACCGCGTCCCTGAAGCTAATGTGCGAACCGAAGCTGTCCGTAAGCTCTCCCTCCTCAAGCACCTGAAGCAGGATGTTAAACACGTCCGGATGGGCCTTTTCTATCTCATCGAAGAGCACCACCGAATAG
>CAZEAH010000556.1:0-2461 GCA_964510075.1 uncultured Leptospirales bacterium
CTCCCAATCTGTGCATAATGTTCGAGGCGGGCGGGGTGGCCCCCATTCTTCCTTCGATGCCCATTTCGGTGGGAGACTCAAGGACCTTTCATCGCGCCCTTATGGCCAGTTCGATGCCCGAGATTATGGAAACATGCCAGCGGGGGATGGTCGACTATACGTTCCTGGGCGGTGCTCAGATCGACATGTACGGAAACATCAACTCGACGATGATAGGCACCGACCACGCGAAGCCGAAGGTCCGTTTTCCGGGATCGGGCGGGGCGAACGACCTTGCCTCGCTGTGCTGGCGGACGATGATGATGACGGTCCAGGATGCCAAGCGTTTCACTGACAAGATCAATTTTATCACGTCGCCGGGATACCTGAAAGGCGGTAATTCTCGCTACGAGGCGGGACTTCCCAGGGGTACGGGGCCATACCGGATCATCACCAATATGGCCATCATGGGATTTGACGATGAGACCAAGTGGATGAAGGTGCTTTCCATCAACCCCGGGTACTCGCGTAAGGACGTGCAGGACAACTGCGGCTTTGAGCTCAAGTGGGCGGACGCCATCGCTGATACGGCGCCCCCGACCGATGACGAGCTGAGGATTCTACGGGAGGAGGTCGACCCGCATCGTTACATAATCGGGCGATAGGGGGCATGTGCGGACTGCGGAGAGCGCCGGCAATCCGGAAATTGCGGCATGGAGGAAATCATAATGGCGGACGTGTTCAAGGGAATAGAACCAATGGTGTACAAAAGCAGGATCAGCGTTCCCTACCACTGGTGGGCGGGCGAAACGGCCTCCAGGTTTCTGATCGCGCTGAGGGACGAGCAGAAGATCCTGGGAACCCGGTGTTCCGGGTGCGGTAAAACATACCTTCCCCCGAGAAAGAACTGCCCGTCCTGTTTCGAGGCGGTGATGGACTGGGTGGAATGCGCCCGGGAGGGGACGGTTATTGCATACACGGTCGCGCGGAGACAGCTCGCTTCGCTTCCCCGTACGGTGCCGGTCATTTTCGTCCTGGTGCGGCTCGACGGGGCGGATACCGCATTGCTGCACTACCTCGAGGGGATCGATCCGGAAAATGTTCGCATCGGGATGAGGGTCGTCGCGCGGTTTGCGCAGCAGCGCGGGGCCAGGATGCAGGACATCGAATGCTTCGTTCCGAAAGGCGAATAGGGGGGGCCATGGACAGAGCGGCAATCATCGGCATAGGAATGACGAAAATCGAGGCGCGCAAGGTCGACATGACCTTTGCCGACATGGCGTTCGAGGCGGTGCGCGGGGCGCTCGCGGACGCCGGCATGTCGATCGACGACATCGACAATGTAATCACGACGTCGAACGATTTCTGGGACGGAAGGACCATCTCGTGCATGGCGGTGGGTGACGCCAGCGGGGCCTCGGACAAAAACGTTTCGTGCGTGGAAGGGGACGGCACCTTCGGAGCGTTTTACGGCCTGGCGCGTACGCTGTCGGGTTCATACGGCACCACGCTGGTCACGGGACACTCGAAAGGCTCGCAGAGCGTTTCGAGCCTTATCACCAACGCCGCCTTCGACCCGATCTATAACAGGACGCTCGGCGCCGACATGATTACCGCATGCGCACTGCAGGCCAACGCCTATATGGCGCGCACCGGCGCCACACCGGAACAGCTCGCCCGCGTTTCGGTCAAAAACCACGCTAACGCGCTTCTGAATCCGAACGCTTACCTGGGCATGAAACTCACTGTTAAGGACGTGCTCGACTCGGAGATGATCTCAGATCCGCTGCATAAACTGGACTGCTCGCCCGTTTCCGACGGCTGCTGCGCAATTATCATCGCCGACGAAAAAAGGGCGAAGAAAGCGAAGAAGCAACCGGTATGGATTAAGGGTGTGGGCATGTGCGCGGACGCCTACTTTCTCGGAGATCGCGACCTGTCCAGGTCGGAATCGCTCGCAAAGGCCGCAAAAACCGCCTATGCGATGGCGGGGATTTCCTCCCCGGAAAAGGCGATCGATTTCGCCGAGGTGTACGACGCGTTCAGCTACCAGGAGCTGATGTGGCTCGAGGGGCTGGGCCTCTGCGCCGACGGCGAGGCGGGGGCGAGGCTCGAAAAGGGCGAATTCGATATCGCCGGGAGACTCCCGGTAAATCCGTCGGGGGGCCTTATGGGCGGACACGCGGTGATCGCGGCCGGGCTGTACCGGATCGCCGAGGTGGTTCGCCAGATCCGCGGCGAGGCCGGGAAGTACCAGGCGAAAAAGGCGGATACGGGGCTCGCGCATGGGGTGAACGGACTTGCGGGGCAGTCGCACTGCGTATGGATTCTCGGTAAGGACAGGTAGGGGGACGGCATGGCAAAAAGAGTCGCGATAGTGGGAACGGGCCAGACCTTTCACAAGAGCCACCGGCCCGACGTCAACGGGCAGGAGCTCATAAACGAGGCGGTGGTCGCGGCGCTCGCGGACGCAGGCCTGAAG
>CAZEAH010000557.1:0-2459 GCA_964510075.1 uncultured Leptospirales bacterium
GTCCATCACCTGGGACTCGCGGTTGAACGGCTCATGCCCGCGGGTCCGCTGAAGGACCTCATCATCGACGGCGTCATAGGCGGCGTCGGCGGCGTCATTGTGTTTCTGCCGAACATTCTCATCCTCTTCATGGGCATAAGCTTCATGGAGGACACCGGGTACATGGCGCGCGCCGCGTTCATCATGGACAGGGTGATGCATACGCTGGGTCTGCACGGAAAGTCGTTCATCCCTCTCATTATGGGCTTCGGCTGCAACGTCCCCGCCATCATGGCCACCCGCTCGCTCGAGAACCGGCAGGACCGGATTCTCACCATACTCATCAACCCCTTCATGAGCTGTTCGGCCCGGCTGCCGGTGTACATCCTGTTTGCCGGGGCATTTTTTCACGCACACGCCGGTACGGTGATACTCTCGCTCTACCTGGTGGGCATCGTACTGGCCTTCTTCTCGGCGCGCCTGTACAGCATGATTTTTTTCCGCGGAAGCTCCACCCCCTTCGTAATGGAGCTCCCTCCCTATCGCATCCCGACGCTCAAGTCGACCCTTTTGCACATGTGGGACCGCGCCTCGCAATACCTTCGGAAGATGGGCGGGATAATACTCGCTTTCTCCATTATCATATGGTTCATGGGCGAGTATCCCACATCGCCGGACATCGCGCGCGAATACGACGCGCGCATCGCCGCGGTTCAGGCGGAAGGCGACAACGCACTCGAAAAAGCGCGCCTGCGAGGCGCGTCCGAGGCTAGTCTCGAGGCGATGCGGGCAAAGTACCGCGGTAGAGCGCTGGAACTCGAGGCGGAAAAGGCAACGCTCGAGAAGCGCAACACCATCATCGGCCGAATGGGCGCCGCCCTCACCCCGGTCACCTCGCCGCTCGGGTTCAACCAGCAGATGGGCATATCGCGCGTCACCGGCTTCGTCGCCAAGGAGGTCGTGGTGAGCACCATGGGGGTACTGTATCACGCCGACATCGGAAACGGGGCCGGCGGAGGACAGCAGCCGATCGAGCAGGTTATCCGAAGGCCCGAATACGGCATAACGCCGCTGGTCGCGTACACGTTCATGCTTTTCGTGCTGCTGTACGTACCCTGCCTGGCGACGGTGGTGGTAATGGGAAGGGAGGCCGGATGGCGCTGGGCCTTTGTGTCCCTGGTATACCAGCTCGCGCTGGCATGGACCGTGTGCTTTCTGTTTTATAACGCCGGGAGGCTACTGGGCTTCTGACCGTCACTACGCGCGGACGTCGCGCGTCGTCCCATCCGATCCGGCCGTATCGCCTACGTCTACATGCACAGGATGGCGGCCACCGGCTCGAGGTCGAGTTCCATTTCGTATTCCCCTCCGTGAACCCCGCTTATGCGGAATCCTATGCGGTACAGCGCCGCCACGGCCTCGTCGTTTGCGCTTGCTATCATAAGCCATATCCGTTTTTTCCCCAGGCAGAGCGCCCTGCGGCAGATTTCCCCGGCCAGGGAGGTGCCGATGCCCCGCCCGCGGAAGTCCTGGTGCACGAAAAAAATAAACTCGCAGAAATCCTCTCCCGGCACGTCGATGATTGAAGCGTGCCCCACGATACGCCTCCCCGCCAGGGCTATGACATTCAGCTTTCCGTGCTCGAGGTTCTCTATCCAGCGGCGCCTCAGTACATGCCCGCTCGGGGGAAGCCCGAAGGCGGAGCGCCTGGGGTCGAAATGAGCGTACATACGAAGCAGATTTTTATGGTCGTGAGGGCGAAGCTCCCGCAGGCGGACCTTTCGGCCGTCGATGTGCGGCGGACGCTTCGTGATAAGATCAGAGGCCTTTTTATCGCGCATGGAATTCATCTCCATCCGAACTTCAAACCGTCGTGTTCGGTCATCCATGACGCACGATGCCCTTTATTGAAAAATACGGCCTCGTGCCGGTTAAATCAACCACGATTTTCTTGTTGGTTCGCCTCCGCCGGACACCATGACCGGCGGCGCGAATGCGGCGGAAACGCGGAGTCCGGCGCCCCGCACGCAAGCGGCATGACCACCGGCGGGCCGGCGGAAAAAATACGGGGAGGCTTTTTCGCCCCCCCGTATTCAGAGGTTGTATGATAAGAGGTTTTCGCTGAAGTTTTCCGCCTATACTTTCTGAAGCTTCTTTTCGCTTATCGACTTGAGCACTTTCTCCTGAATTTCCTTTCCCAGGGGAACGTATTTGGAAAACTCCATGGAGTAGTTTGCGCGGCCGCTGGAAAGGCTGCGAAGCTGCGTGGCGTAGCCGAACATTTCCATAAGCGGCACGAAGCCGTTTACCTTCTGTGCTCCTTTGCGGAAGCGGCGCATGGACTCCACCTTGCCCCGGCGCCTGTTCAGGTCGCCGATCACTTCCCCGATATATTCGTCGGGCGTGTTGATTTCGATCTTCATAAGCGGCTCGAGGAGTGTCGGCGAAGCCTTGCGGAAGGCCTCCTTGAAGCACAGGGC
>CAZEAH010000558.1:0-2459 GCA_964510075.1 uncultured Leptospirales bacterium
GCGCGGGTCGATCGAGGCGTAGTCCTTTTCGTTGAGCGCGTGAAAAATCCGCGCAAGGGTCTCGAGGAGCGCGAACATCGAATGCACGTCGGTCCTGTTGTGCTCGATGACCGTTGGAAGCCTCCCGGCGTCTCCGTGCCGCTGGAACGAGAAGAACACGTCGGGAATCTCCCAGCCCGGGATGTCGCCGTCGCGCGCCAGGCCGAGCACATTCTCTTCCATCGATTTCAGCGTACAGCTTCCGTGGAGCTTTCTGAACAGCCGCCTGCAGGGGTACAGGAGGTCGATGACCGGAATATCGACGGGGAATCCGGGGACGCGGTTGAGACGATAACGGTTCTTTATAAGAGGGATGTCGAAGGTCCGGCCGTTGAAGGCGACAAGCGCTCCCGCGGAGCGGAAAGGTCCGGTAAGATGCGACAGCATGGCCTGCTCGCGGGCATACTCGTCCATAAAGTACTGCTCCACGCGGAAGGAGCCGTCGCGAAAATATCCGGTGCCGACAAGAAAGGCGTAGGTTCCGGTGCCTCCCGAAAGCCCGGTCGTTTCCAGGTCGAAGAAGAGCAACTCCTCGAGTTCGGCGGGATCTCCACCCGCTATACGGAAAAACGACGGAAGCATTGTGCGGATCGCCGCTTCGCGTCGAGCGTCCACGGGAAAGGCGGCATCGAAGCGCCACACCGGCCCGAGCGCGGTCTCGATCCTTACGCCGCCCATGGAACGAAGCGGCCCCTCGGCCGCGGGGGGAGAAGCGCCCGCGGGCGGACGCTCGTAGATGCGGAGTTTATCCCGCAGGTTCATACAGAAGCTCGACGAGGGCCTTTTTCACCGCGCCCTTGATGTCGTCGTCGCCGGGGGGAAGGGGCCCCACGCAGCCGGGACATCCCGACAGGCAGGCGCAGCGGTCGATGACGCCGACGCATTCGGCGGCCACCATGCCGATCACCGAGAAGGCGCGCTCGGCGATGCCGACGCCGCCCGGCACCGAGTCGTACAGGAACACGGCGGGTCGGCCGCTGTAGTTCGAGCGGGTCTGATGGACGACGTGTATGTCGCCGTAATCGGAGAGGGTAAACAGCGGCACGATATTGCGAAGGATGTAGGCGATGGAGTAGAGAAGACGGGCGGAGAGCGGCCTGCCGGCCACGGCGTCCAGCCGCTCCTCGTCGAAATCGATCCAGGCCGAGGAGGTGTGCATTTCCTGCTCGGGCAGATGGATCTTTCCCCAGCCCAGGTTCTCGTGCGTGTTGAACTTGATCTTCTTGAACATTACGGCCTTGTTGCGCACGTTGATCTCGCCCCTGGAAAGGGTGCCGCCGGAGAGCGCGCGCGATTCGGCGTTCTCGAGGACGTGGATGTCGGTTTTGCTTTCGGCGTCGGTATAGTAGTCGGAGTCCACCTCGTGGCAGAAGGCCATGCGGCGCTCCCAGTCGAGCCGGTCGATGTAGTACTGCCGACCCTGGTGAAGGTAGATCGCGTCGTCGTGGATGAGCGTGGGGGCCGAGTAGTAGTCGATCTCGCCGATCACTTTCGAGTGGTCGGTGTTGTCCACTATCACGAAATTCTCATGCGCGGCGGTGCGCAGCGATATCTCGTTCGCCGGATAGATGTCGCTCATCCAGTGGAAGCGCGTGCCCGAGCGTTTGAGGATCCCGCGCTCCTCGAGGTATTCGAGCATTTCGGTGGTGGTGGCCAGATGGCGCGCGAAGCGCTCGTCCGACTCGAAGGGGAGCTCGAAGGAGGCGCACTTGACGTGGTCCATCAGGATGAGCAGGTTGTCGGGGTTGATGGTGGCGCCCTCGGGGTTCGATCCGAGAAGAAAGCCCGCGTTGTTCACGATGTACTGGTCGAGCGGCGAGCTGGTGGCGATGACCACGGCGAGCGAGGCCCTGCCCCGGCGCCCGGCGCGGCCGAGCTGCTGGTAGAGCGAGGAGATCGATCCCGGATAGCCAACGGTGATGGCCGCGTCGAGCATGCCGATGTCGATGCCGAGCTCGAGCGCGTTGGTCGAAACGACGCCGATAAGCTTCCCCTCGCGCAGGCCGCGCTCGATGGCGCGCCGCTCGTTGGGGAGATATCCCCCGCGGTAGGCGGCGATTTTGTCCTTTATATTCGCGCACCGTTCCCTGAGATAGGTCGAGATGATCTCGGTGCGCAGGCGGCTGCGCGCGAAGATGATGGTGGACACCCTGTTGCCGAGAAAGAGGGAGCCGACCTTTGCCGCCTCCTTGACCGCCGAGGCGCGTATGCCGAGCTCCCGGTTGACCACCGGCGGGTTGTAGAGCACGTAGTGCCGCTCTCCGCGCGGGGCCCCGCTTTTGTCAATGAGCCGGAACCTGCGTTCGATGAGCGCCTCGGCGTGCTCGCGCGGATTGGCGATGGTGGCCGAACAGCAGATAAACCTGGGATTCGATCCGTAAAAGCGGCAGATGCGCTGGAGGCGCCGCATGAGGTTCGCC
>CAZEAH010000559.1:0-2450 GCA_964510075.1 uncultured Leptospirales bacterium
GGCCTTATCAGGATAACGCTCGCACAGCCCGAGCGAGCCCTCAATCCTGTTGTGGTCGGTAATGGTGACAAAATCCATACCCCTCTCCATCGCCGTTTTGTATATAAAATCCGGGGCGGTATAGGATTCCGAGGCGCCGATTCGCTGAAGGAACCAGTGCGAGGGATGTTTTGAAAACATGGAATGAACGTGCAGGTCGGCCTTTCGCATAATTTTTCTTCTCCCGATTGCTTCCGCGAGGCCTTCGACATCCCCGGCATCACGGTTGTTGTAACTGCGGTCTCTGCGGAAGAAGAAAGCGGCTTGAGGAAAATAATTAATCAAGAAATAATAAAAAAAGGCTGAATAACGAAAGCAATCGATATGGCGGGCGTCCCCCGCTACTTCTCGGGATACCCGAGCGGCATTACATAGAGCGGTATCTCGTCCCTGGTGAGGCCGAGCGCTTTCCTTGCCCCTTTTTCGTCCACGCCGGCGACCATGCAGGTTCCGGCCTTCAGGGCGGCGGCCATGAGGTACACGTTCTGGGCGATGCAGCCGGCAGTGGAATGGGAGATGCGCACACGGTCTTCTCTTGCGGTGACAAAAAGCGGGAAACGTCCGAGGTCCGCCACTATGACCAGAACGTGCGGAGCGCGGGCCACGTATCCCTGGGTCGCGACGTCTTTTTTAGTCCCGGAATGTGCAAGCGCGACGAGCCTGTGGCCGTCCGCGTCATAGAGCCAGGCGCCTTCCTCGGAGACAAGATAGAGTTTGATGTACTGCCTTCCGTACGCGGCCGGCGCCGTGCGCTTTCCTCCCGGGCGATTGACACCGTTGGCGGCCCAGAGTATCGCTCCGAGGTCGTCGGCTGAAAGGGGCCTTTCCGCGAAAGCGCGGGTCGATTTGCGGGCCTCGAGCGCGTCAGCGAGGTCCATCCGGACCGTGGAGGGCTTTTTAAGCGCGATATCGGACGCCCCCTGCGCCGCGACGTGCGACGACGAGGCCGCAAGCAGGGCTGTTATCGCCAGAGCGAGCAGTCGTTTCATTGCACCTCCCGACTCCATCATCGAAATATCACCGGGATGAATACTCCGATCTCTTTTGCGGCCCGTTTCTCCCGGGTCGTGATCAACCGGTTCGGACTACAGGGAAAAACTATACATTGCCGAGGCGGTTACGCCGAGCATTTCATGATACTTCAGGCTGTCCTGAACCTCACGGTCCTCGTAGAGCCGCTGATACCGCCCGCCAATCTGCAGGGTCGTTGAGGCCGGAACGATATAATACGCAAGGGCCATGGAGGAGTTTATCCCTCTCGTTTTTAAGTCGGCCGGGGTGGAGTCAAGCTTCGTTTCTCCCCACAGGTATACGTAACTGAGGTTTGCGATAAGATACAGGCTGTCCCATATGTTAAAGGTGGCCGAAAGCCCCCCTCCCGGACCGTACATAACATAATCCGCTTTATCGAAATCGAATTTAACGTATTTTCCCCCGACAAAAAGCTTGAAAATAGAATTGAGGGAATAATTGATCGTCATATCGAAATCATACCTGTCCAGTGCGGGTATTCCCGCCGGCGACCCGTCCCATTCGGGATTTTTAAACTTTCCATACAGGAACAGTCCTGCGACGCTCCATCGCTCCAGAAAGGAAACTGAAAAGACCGGACCGTACATACAACCCCTGTCGGTGGTTATGGTGCCCGTACTGTCCTCGAGTTCGATATCCCACGATGTATACCAGGTCGACGCACCGACCGTGATGTCGGCCGCAGATACGCGATTCCCGCCGAACAGAAGAAGGCTCAGGATAACGGCGACCGGGATAGATATCGCGCGTTTACTCATCATTCCCCCCTCGACGGAATTATTAATGTAAATCTTTCCGCACCCGACACGTGAAGAGCGGATCATTCGGGGAAGCGCTCTTCCCCTTCCGCACACTCATATTGAGCATATCAATCAATAACGAAACGTCAATCCATTTTCTTCGCTCCCGCCTTTTCGGCACGGCCGGCGGCCAAATGGAGCGGCGCACCGAGCCGGGTATTCGTCTAACCCGTCAGCGTGTCCAGATGGAGCGCAGGAATTCCGCGCAGTCGCGCCGGGCGGCCTTCGCCGCCGGAAGCAGGCGGTCCATCCCGATAAAGCCGTGGATCATGCCGGGATAGCGCTTCGCCGTCACCGGAACGCCGGCCTTTTCGAGCGCGGACGCATAGGCCTCGCCCTCGTCGCGGAGCACGTCGAACTGCGCGGTGAGCACCATGGCCGGGGGAAGCCCGGAAAATCCGCCATGAAGCAGGGGGGACACCCGCGCATCGGCCCATTTCTTTTTGTCCGGCATGTAGTATACCCGGAATTTTTCCATGTACCGCCGAGTAAGATAATATCCGTCGCCGTAAAGCCTGTACGAGTCCGTGGAGAAGTCCGCCAGGTTGACGTCGGGATAGATGAGCACCTGGGCCGAGA
>CAZEAH010000560.1:0-2445 GCA_964510075.1 uncultured Leptospirales bacterium
ACCAGCTCGCCTTCCTCCAGGGGGTAGATTTTCCCGTCCGCGCACACCATGTCCACCCCGTCGTGGAAATGGTCCGCGCGCGACTCACCCAACACCGACGTGATCTTTCCATTGTCAACGGGCCATTGAAACGACAGGTTCAGGGCCAGAAGAAACAGGATGCACAGTCTGAACGGGCCTTCAGCCGTCATGGTATCGCTCCTTGCTCGGGCAAACGTTTTTCCGCTTCCGCGGGCCTGGTGTGCAGGTTACAGTATTCCCCCGGCTCGGTGCCGGAGATAAACAGTTCGTCAATCGCCACCCTGGGGCACAGGCCCGGTTCGCGAGGCACGAGTCCCGAATCCAGGCAGATGGTCTGCCGGGTCAATCCGTCCTCCGGCACGATGAAGGCGCCCGGCTGAAAATCCCGGTATACGCCTGCGGCGTACGCGCCCCAGATACCCGCCGACAGCACACCGCCCGCGCGGCCCTCCCCGAGCGAGATTGCCCCTTTTTTGTTGCCGACCCATACCGCGGTAACCATGTCCGACGTATAGCCGACGAACCAGGCGTCGCTGTAGTTGGAACTCGTCCCCGTCTTGCCGGAAACGGGAAACGCGAATTTATACGATTTCATCACGTGGGCCGCCGTCCCCCCCTCCTCGAAAACGCCCTTCAGCATGGACACGGTAACCGCGCAGGCCGCGGGGTCAATAATTTTCCCGAACCTGTCCCGCTTTTCACGTACGACGGCGGTCACCTCCTCCTCGTTGTTCCACACGACGTTCCCGTTGTAATCCTTGACATAACGCACGCCGTAAGGGCGAATGTACAGGCCGCCGTTGACCAGGAGCGCGTGGAGCGTGCAGTTTTCAAGCGGTGAAAGCTCGTATGTTCCCAGCGCCATGGACGGCGTCTTTCCGAAACGTTCGGAGAGCTCGGCGTCGGTGAGGTCGAGTCCCTGTCTTAAAATACGGAACAGGTGGCTGTAGCCGGTCTTTTCGATCACTTTTACCGCGACTATATTGATGGATTTCGCCAGTGCGTCCCTTACCGTGACCGGACCCAGGTATTTGCCGTCGTAGTTGCGCGGCGCGTAGTCCCGGCCGAAGACCGTTTTTTCGTCCACTGTGATGGTCGAGGGGGTGATATCGCGCGCCTCGACGGCGGCTGCGTACACTATCGGCTTGAACGAGGACCCGGGCTGGCGGCGAATCTGCGTTACGTGGTCGACCTGGTTCTGGCTTGAGAAGCTGTAGCCTCCCACGTGCGCGAGCACCTCGCCGGTTACGGGGTCGAGCGAGACGAGCGCGCCCTCTATGCCGCTTGCTTTTGCCCTCTCCGCTTCGGCCTTTTTCGGGTCTTTCATCTTTTCCGCGCGCCGCATGTGGTACTCGCGCTGGGAGAGCACCCCCTCCTGCAGGGCCTTCTGGGCTATGTCCTGCCGGGCGGCGTCGATCGTGGTGTACACCGAAAGCCCGCCCTTTTTTACGACGTCTTCGCCGAATTTCGCCGCGAGCTCCCTGCGGATGAGCTCGTTGAACATCGGAGCCCGGTTGACGCGGTAGGTGCTCATAATGAAGCTGCCGATGAGCGACGAGACCGCTTTGTGCTCCTCGTCGAAGACGACGTCCCATTTGTCCAGAAAACGCTGGAACTGCCGGTCCGCCGCCTCCTGCTTCATGTAGCCGGCGTCCACCAGCGACTTCATTATGCGCCGGGTCTTATTGATCGAATTGTTGAGGTTCGAAATGGGCGAGTAGTACAGGGGGTTCGAGATCACCCCGACGATCATGGCGCATTCGGTCTCGTTCAGCTCGCGCACGGAAACGCCGAAGAACATTTTGGCCGTGGACTCCACACCGTAGGCGGCGTTGCGGAAATAGATCAAATTGAGATACATGGACAGGATGTCCTGTTTGTCGTAGCGTTTCTCTATCTCGGTCGCGCAGAAGGCCTCGTAGATCTTCCTCCGCAGACTGCGTTCCATATCGGTAAAAAGCACCTTCGCGAGCTGCTGGGTGATGGTGCTCCCGCCCTGCACCACTCTGAGGCGCGTCAGGTTGACCGCGAATGCCCGGAGAATGCCCTGGTAGCTTATGCCCCGGTGTTTGTAGAAATCCCTGTCCTCGCTTGCCAGCACCGCGTTGACAAGCATGCGGGGAATGTACGAATACGGGACGATCTCGCGTTTCTGCTCGAAGAATTCGCCGATGATCTCGTCGTTGCGGTCGTATATCCTGGTGGGGATGTCGACCACCTTCGCCTTCAGGTCGATGTCGGCCGAGCGGTAGGCGTATCCCTCCCTCAGCTCCTCCGTGTGGTCGATGAGGCGCTTGTATTTGAAAAGCCTGTCGAGCGCCGCCTCCCGGTCGCGCTGCCAGCCCAGGTACACAAATCCCGTGTACGCCGCGAGCAGGAAAAGCGTTATGAGCGGTACGTACACAAAGACCAGCAACTTGTGAT
>CAZEAH010000561.1:0-2443 GCA_964510075.1 uncultured Leptospirales bacterium
CGTGGAACTGGCGCCCGACGACGCCGCCATCGCCGCGTTCCTGCTGACGGCGGGACTTCTCGTCCTCGCCCGGACCCAAACCCCGTTCCCCGTACTGCTTGCTGACAGAGCCGCCGACGGCGCCGGCTGGATGGTCATCGTACTCCTCTCCTCGTATGCCGCGCGGATCGCCGCGCGCCTGGTCGAAAGCCCGGCCACCGCGAAGTTGCGCGTGCGGATATGGGCCGTGTTCGCCGCGGTATTTTTCGCCCAGCTCTTTCTGGGCCTTGCCGGATTCGAGTCCTTTCTCATGACGGGGAAGCTCCATGTGCCGGTGCCTGCAGTAATTATCGCCGGGCCTCTGTACCGCGGGGAGGGCTTCTTCATGCCGGTTCTCTTCGCGTCGACGATACTGCTTGTCGGTCCGGCCTGGTGCAGCCATCTGTGTTATTTCGGGGCGTGGGACGCCCTGGCGGCGTCCAACAAAAGGCGTTCGTCCCGTCCCCCGATATGGCTTCCCGCGGCGCGATCCGCGCTGCTGGTCGCGGTGGTCGCGGCGGCGCTCGTACTGCGTGCCCTCGGTGTATCGGGGATTCATGCGTCCCTCACGGCGCTCGCCTTCGGCGCGGTAGGGCTGGGCATAATGGCGCTCGTTTCGCGGAACCGGGGGTATATGGCGCACTGCGCGGCCTGGTGTCCTCTGGGCCTGCTCGCCGCGCTCGGTGGGAAATTGTCTCCTTTCCGCATCCGTATCGACGATGCGTGCACCGACTGCGGGGCATGCACCTCCTCGTGCAGATACGACGCACTCCGCCCGGAACACGTCCGGCACCGCTCTCCCGGAATCAACTGCACGCTGTGCGGCGACTGCCTTGCGTCGTGCCGCGGCGGGTTCATCGGCTACCGCTTCCCGTGGCTCTCGGCCGGGGGGGCCCGCGCGGCCTTCATTGCGCTCGTGGCGGCCCTGCACGCGGTGTTTCTCGGCCTTGCCAGAATATAACAGTACCGATCAAACCGGTCTGCCCGGAAACCGGCTTTGCCGCAACACATCAAGGGGCTTCGGTCCCCGGTTCTGTGTGTTAATACGCCCGATTTCTCTGCCGAACCCGCCCGGGTACAGGCGGAACATATCGACCGGATTCGGTTCCGGCAAATAATGATTTACAAAACCCGCCTCCGCGACGAATGTTTCAGACATACTGAACGACCACCGAATTCCCATGGAGGAACGCAATGATTCATAAAAACGTCGTCACCGACTTTTCCTCGAAAGAGCATTCCCCGAATATAGACGAAACGGCCTACGTCCACCCGCTTGCGGCCGTCATCGGAAACGCCTTTATCGGCAGGCGGGTGATGGTGTCGCCATTCGCCTCGGTGCGCGGCGACGAGGGGCAGCCCCTTATCGTCGACGACGAGGCCAACGTGCAGGACGGGGTGATTATCCACGCGCTCGAGACCGAGCACGAGGGCCACGCCATCGAGAAGAACCTGGTGGACAGCGAAAAGGGAAAGTGCGCCGTGTACGTCGGTAAACGAGTGTCGCTCGCGCACCAGGTGCAGATCCACGGGCCGTCCTATGTCGGCGACGACACCTTCGTGGGCATGCAGTCGCTGGTGTTCAAATCGCGCGTAGGCAGAGGCTGTGTCATCGAGCCCGGATGTATCGTAATGGGGGTGAGGATACAGGACGGCCGCTATGTCCCCGCCGGTACCGTGCTTAAAGACCAGAAGGCCGCGGACGCCCTGCCGGAGATCACGGCCGACTACGCGTTCAAGGACCTCAACAGGGGCGTGGTGCACGTCAACACACACCTGGCCGACAAATACCGGGAGATGAAGCCGTAGGGACCTCACGGCAGCCGGCGCGAAGAAGAACAACTTCGTACCGGTCCAGGGGCCGTTCCCCGCGTCGGGAAAGCGTTATATCGTATACTGCCCGAGCTTCTCCTCGAGCGCGAGCGCGATGTCGCGCATTTCCGACGATGACGCCGAAAGCCTTTCCGAGAGCTCCACGAGCCCGCGGGCGCCCTCGTTTACCTTCCGTATCGTCTCCGCGATGTCCCGGGCGTTTCCGCGCTGGACGCCCGTGGAGCGCGACAGCTCCCTCGAGAACGCGCTGATCGCCGCTATCGTCTCGCGGATTTTATATATTTCGACGGCGCGCATGTTGATCATGTCGATGAAGCCGTTTATAATGAGGTCCGTCGTGTCGATGTTCCCCACGATGACGGCGAAGGTGTCGCTCATCTCCTGGATCACATCGGCGCTTTTTTTCATCCCGGCGTTCAGGCGGCCGATCATTGCGCCGATCTCCTTCACGTTGCTCGTTGTGCGGTCGGCGAGCTTCGATATCTCCTCCGCCACCACTGCGAAGCCCCTCCCGTGCTCTCCGGCCCTGGCTGCCTCAATGGAAGCGTTAAGCGAAAGCAGGTTCACCTGGTCGGCGATGTCCGAGATGACC
>CAZEAH010000562.1:0-2433 GCA_964510075.1 uncultured Leptospirales bacterium
ATTTCATCGAGCGCCGATTTCTGTTCGCCCGTGGCGTTGAGGATGTTCGACGCCTCCGAAAGGACCCCGGCGAGCGACTCCCGCGCGGCGTCGTTGAGGGCGAGGTCCTCGCGCGTGAGGTCGACGATACCGTCCATGCTGCCCCCAAAGCGCGCGATCGATTCTATCATCTCGTTAAGGGACCCGGTAAAAGAATCCAGGCGTCCGAAGGCATTCCCCACCTCGCGGCTGCTGAGAGTGAACAGATCGTTGATCGATTTGAGATTGTGCGAGGTGCTGTCTGCGAGCTTGCCGATTTCGTCGGCCACAACGGCGAACCCCCTTCCATATTCGCCGGCCCGCGCAGCTTCGATGGAGGCGTTGAGCGACAGAAGGTTGATTCTGTCGGAGATATCTTCAATAATTCCCACGGTATCCTGCACGTCCTTGAATTTCGAGGTGGCTGTGGACATCACGTCCAGAACTTCGCGTATCTCCTTTTTCGAACGCTCGACGATCACGTTCAGGGCGTCCCTGATCGCCAGCGCCTCCCTTGTCTTTTCATCCACGCGGCCGACTATCCCGCGCAGGTTTTCCATGCTGTCATTCACGCGGCGCGCGAGGTCCGCCTGATTTCGCGCCATCGTGTGCACACCCTCCCCGCTCGAAGCGACCTCTTCGACCGTTGAGGTGATCTCCTCGACCGAGGCCGCCTGCGACTGCACATTGTCCGAGAACAATGAGGTGGTCCCGGCCATCTCCTCGGTCGACGAGGCGAGCTTCACCGCGGTCTGGTTCGTGGTGTCGAGGATGGCCTGGATGCTTCGGCGGTTCGACTCGATGGTCTCCATCTGCTCCCTGTTCTTTCTGTCATACTCCTCGATGATGGGGATGCTCCGGTACGCGGCGAAGGTGATGACCACCGAAACCAGCATATAGAACACCTCGCGCTGGAGCTGTATCCCGTCGTGAATCACATTTCCGTCGATCACCGCGACGGTATAGACGGGCACACCTTTAGCCGCAACAAGGAAGAGGAACGCGATCCAGAACGAGAAATATACGATGGCGAGCACGAGCAGGAGCTTGCGGTTATAGAGAAGCTGGATGATCACCAGAAAAGCAACCGCGAGGCCGGTAATCTGGTAGCTCTGAGCGGCATAGGTCCAGTCGAGGGTCCGCCCGTAACTGAGCTTCGTAAGCATGGCCGCGCCGAGCGTCATGCAGCCCGCGACCCATTCAAGCGCACCCGCTCTGACCTGCTTCTTTTTCCTACCATAAATAACGAAAGCGACGCCGATCATAATTGACAGCAACACCGAGGAGCCGATGGCGTTGATCGGCCTGGCATGCGTCATCAACTGAAAGGAGACCGCGATTATCCCGATCGCCAGCAGGAGCAGGAAATAGGTAAAAGCGCCCTGTATCTCCATCCTTTCCCTTGCGGAATATTCTCTCGTTTCCATGCTCCCCCCGCCGGCCCCATCGATTTTTTCGTTCGGGCACGGTCTTCCGCCGTGAATCCGGAACGTACCTCGAGAATCTAACGTATCATGCGATTGTCAACGATCTTATATATCCGTTTCGTACGGCGGATACATTCCGCTTGCCTTTTTCCGGGCGTTTCATACCATTGATCACACCCGCTGCCGCAGGGTGCCTCAGTTCCACGCTTCATCGGAGATGGCCATGATAAGAAATACCGTGATAACAGTTATGATAACGACGCTGAGTGCGTTTTCCTCGACAGCCGCCCAGGCCTGGTCCTCGCATTGCAACCTTTCGTACTGTGTGTTTAAAAACGACGCAACTCTCGACCGCCAGGTCCGGGTCGAGCCGATCGAGGCTTTTCTCGCCGCCGAGCGGAAAGGGATCGCCGCGCTCCTCGAGTCCGAGGAGGCCCGGTTTACTGTAAACATCCCGGGGTATCCCGCCCTTCCCGCGGGCCTGCGCTTTGACGGTACCGCACGCGCGGGCGCCCTCTCCGCCGCTTTTTCGCGCGCACTGCGGATCAATCCCGGGTTTACCTTTCCCCTTTACCTTCAGCTGCCCACCGGAAAGCGAGCCGCGGGAAAGCGCCCGATTTCCGTTGGTCTGGTCTCGCTGGTGACGGCGGACATCGCCAACCCGCCGCTGGTTTCACTTGCCCGAGGAGAGGCTGTGCCGGCGCGTGATGTGCTCGCAAGCGCCAGCGAGGAGCCCGACTTTGGAATGGACGTGGGATTGTTTACCGACAATAAAACGTCCTTCGGCGCGGAGTACGGTTTCGGCCCCCAGCCCTTCGGAAATCCCGAACTCGACTACGGGACGCAGGCACCCTTCCACATGGCCTTCTTCCACGAGAATTTCATAATCAAGCTCGCCGCGCCCTTTTCGAAAGTATCGCACGTCGAATACCGCATACGGCTGTACACCGCGCTCGCGGCGTACGCGTTCAAAACGGGGCACGACTAC
>CAZEAH010000563.1:0-2430 GCA_964510075.1 uncultured Leptospirales bacterium
CCCTATCCTGTCATTGTAAGCCCCAGCCGCATCGGGGCGTGGCAATCTCGTTGTACTGGATGCTCCATGAATCAACATGCTGCCTTGTAAGATCACCACGATGCCGCGCTCCCCGCGATGACCGCTTACCCTCATCCGCCTTCATTCCTTCATGTGACGGCTCGCCGCTTCGTAAGGCCCGACAGAAACTCGAGCACCGCCTCCTCCATTTGTCCAACACCGGGCCGTTCGATCGGGAAGTGCCCGGCGTTCTCGAGGAGCACCAGTTTTTTCTGGCAGGCCAGGCGGTCGAAAAACAGCCTGCTCAAGTGTACCGGCGTCCAGCGGTCCTTCTCCGGATGGACCAGCAGAAAGGGACAGCGCCTGAAGTCTTCGGGCTCGATTGCGGGCGACGTGGTCATAAGCGTATGGAGGAACCCGACCGGCACGCTGGCCCCCGACGAGGTTCTGTCGCGAAGCAGAATCCTCAATAGCCCCTCGTCGTTGACGATCGCCCTCATTCTTGCGACCATCTTCATAGGGAACCTCATCGCGGGAACCGTTGCGTTCAGGAATTTCAGCATAGGAACTGCCACTCTCCCCATTAAGGGGGTAACGGCAGAGCCCTCGCGCACCTCCGCGAGGCGCTGGTCGAGCAGGCAGGTGACGACAAGCCCGATCACATCCTCGTGCAGGCACGCGGCCTGGTAGGCGAGCATGCCGCCGGCGCTCATGCCGAACAGCACCGCCGGCCTGCCGTCGCGCGCCCGTTCCGCTTCGACCAGGGCGACGATCATCTCTATCCAGTCGTCGTAGGTGAACCGCGCATCCCGCATCCGGTTAAGGCCGTAGCCCGGCAGATCCGGCGCGATCACCTCGTATCCCGCCCGGTGCAGGGGGACGGCCATAAATGAAAGGAGCCGTCCGTTCCCGCCCACGCCGTGCAGCAGTATGATGCGTATCGCGCTGCCGGGGGCGGGGTAGCGGTCCACGTGTATCATGTTGCCCTTCCACTCCCACCAGGCCTCTTCGGGACGGTTGTCGGGGGTAATGCGGTTTTCCTCGGGCAGAAAGCCCTGTATTTCGCGCCAGGGGCGCGTGGACTCGTAGCCGGGTATGTGGTTTCGGTTCATCGCGTCGTCCTCCGTGGGTACATCGTGGTGTGCGCCATTGAGAGAGTGTCCTTATAATGAGTGTCATTCGCTGCGGCCGTACCGGGGCGATGAGAGATCCGGGAACACTCTGACATTGCGAGCCCCTGCCGTATCGGGGCGTGGCAATCTCATTGTACAGGATGTTCCATGAATCAACGTGTTGCCTGTTGAGACCGCCACGTCGCTGCGCTCCTCGCGATGACATTATTATAAATATGCGACAGGTCTAATATATGAAATAAAGTTCACATTGTCAATAGTAATATGAACTTTATTTCATATTATGCTTGATTTTTTTCTCTTTGTGCCCGAGCCTGGGCGCGTCGTGACGGAGAACCGCCGGCGTGCCGCGGCGTGAAAGGCAATGTAGAGGAGGGTGTCGGAAACGAAAATGAAGGCGCGAAAACCGGTACAGGACCGGGGCATACAGACCAGGGCCGCGATACTCGACGCGGCAAGGGCGCTCTTCGCGGAGAAGGGCTATCACGGAACGAATTCCAAGGAGATCGCCGCCAGGGCGGGGGTGGCCACAGGGACGTTTTACAGCTATTTCGAGGACAAAAAGCCGGTGTTTTTCGAGGTAATCCGCGGGTATTACCGCGAGATAGCGGACGCGGTGCTGTCCGACGGCGCGCTCGAGATATATTCACTGCCCGTCCGCACCAGGGCCGACCTCAAGAAGCTGGTGCACGAGCTCATACGCGCGCTGTATACGGCGCACACCCTCTCCCCGGCGCTGCACCGCGAGATCACCGCTATGACATACGGCGACCCCGAGGTCGAGCGGCTTATCAGGGAAGAGGAGGGCAAAACGATCGCGCTGGTCGGCGCGCTCCTTTCGAAGGTGTCGGACAGGCTTGCCGTCGCCGACGTGGAGGCCGCCGTGGAGGTGGTGGTCCACTCGGCCGAGGAGCTCATCCACCGCCTGCGCATGTTCGAGCACGATATCGCCGACGAGAGGGTGCTCGGCGAGCTTGAGGATATGATCTACCGGTATTTGTTTGTGAAGGGGTGATGGTGTTTCGTATACAAAATTGGGAAAAACCGGACATGCGGATATGCACATGATACGGAAAACATGCCACCAGGCAATGAACCCTCGCCACACGTTCCTTCGCCCCGGCAGCCATTACATCATCGATATCCGCCGTCGTGCAGTGCACAGGCGGCATGAAGGTGCTCTACACTCCAAATGAATTCTCCCCTCCCGAATTATACTTGTAATTTCAAAGGGAACGGCAAATATTTTCAGCATAAGGCGTGTTTACGACCTTTCCCCTTCTTTGAGAGCGGATGA
>CAZEAH010000564.1:0-2422 GCA_964510075.1 uncultured Leptospirales bacterium
CTATCATTTTAATCAAAAAAATTAATAGCACTTTTTCAGATTTGCAACAAGTCTAATGATGGCTTCACGAAGACGACTCCGGCTGACCGGCGGCCGTACGGGATATCGCGCCTGAAACGCATCAAACACGGAGAATCACAATGAAACCACGCACTCGAAAAAAGATAACGCCGGCCGAGATGAAGGATTTCATCGCCATGCAGCGCTCCGAGGCCGAGGCTGTAGAAATCTACTCCAGGCTCCTCGGGCCGGAATCATCGGACCCCAACGTCAAGATCCTCTACCGGCTTGCGAAGGAGGAGGAACGTCACTACAAACTGCTGAAAGAGTACACCGGTACGAAGGTCAAACCGAACCGTTTCGCCGTGCTCCGGATACTCCTGGCCGCGCGCGTGCTCGGCCCGACCTTCGCGCTCAAGCTCCTCGAACGCGGGGAAACGCGCGCGGTCGCGCAGTACTCGTCGTACCGGAAAAAGTACCCCGACGTTGCCGCCATCGCCAAAGACGAAAGGAAGCACGAGTACAAACTCATCGGCCTGCTGCGCGAGGACAGGCTGAACTACATGGGCTCGGTCGTGCTGGGGCTCAACGACGCGCTGGTGGAGCTTACCGGGGCGCTGGTGGGATTCAGCTTCGCGCTCTCGAGCACGAAGCTCATCGGGATCATCGGGCTCATCACCGGCATATCCGCGGCGCTCTCGATGGCCGCCTCCGAGTATCTCTCGACCAAGGCCGAGGCCAGCGGGAACAGCGCCGTAAAGGCCTCGGTCTATACCGGCATCGCCTACATCCTCACGGTGGCCGTGCTGGTCGCGCCCTACCTCGTACTGGACAACCGCTATCTATCGCTCGGCATCATGTTCGGCTGTGCGCTTGGCATCATCGCACTCTTCAATTACTACTACTCCGTGGTGAAGGACGAGTCCTTCCGCGCGCGCTTCGCCGAGATGGCGCTCCTCTCGGGCGGGGTTTCGCTGGTGAGCTTCCTCATCGGCCTCGCGCTGAAGCGCTATACGGGGATCGATATGTAAAAAGCGGGGCGCGGCGCCCCGCTTTCATGCCGGTCCATGGCCTTCCGGCGTCATTTTCGCGCGTCCGCGAGCGCCACGAGCGATGCCATGTCGATCCTCGCGAGCATGATGTCGCTCGGCATGATAAGCCCCAGGAGCCACGAGTAGTCCCGCTTCACGTCGTTCGTGTAATAACTGAGATACAGCGTGCCGTCCCTCAGCACCACGCCGGGGTACGAGGTGTCGCCCGCGCTGGGGAGATCCGTGAGCCTGACGAGCTTCTCGGGTGTGAGCTCGTACAGCGCCGTGCGCTTGCGACCCAAAAGGCTCGACATCCCGTACCATCGCTCGTAGTTCTCCGGGTCGAAGCGCCCCGCGGCGAACACCCTTCCCGCGTGGCCGAAGAGCACCGGCCCGTCGAGGCGGGTGACGCGGCTTACGGTCGTCGTCCAGCGCGTGTAGGGCGGCGCGGCAAGGGCGATGAGCGTCGAGGCGTCCATGGCCCCCTGGTGCCAGGAGCGCGTTCCCTCGAGGCGGGCCGTGGCGATGATCCTTCCATCAGGAAGAAACTCCATGGCCGTCTCGTCGTTCCGGTCGCCCTCGTGGATCGTCGATACCGTGTCCCAGCGCACGCCGTCGCGCGACGAGAGCAGTATCGACTTTCCGTGGTGCTTCCAGTACGCCGTGACATACCAGGTATGCCCGTCGCGGCTCTTCGGCCTCCACAGCAGCCAGCCCTCCGGCGTCACCGGTTCGAGCGCCGTCCAGCTTTTACCGTCGGCGCTCATGGTGACGGCCGTGCCGTGCGGTTCGGGCTCGAAGCCCCGGTTGACCAGCACGTAGAGCACGAGCCTTCCGTTCATCACGACGATCTTCGGATCGCGCACGTCCTCGCCTGGCGAGCGCACCTCGTGGATCATCGTCCAGCTCTTCGCGTCGGCCGAGCGCAGCACCCTGAGGCTCGACCCCTCGTTCCCCATGTGATACTTCGAGCGCGCGTGCACCAGGTAAAAGTTACCCTTCCAGAAGGTCATGTCGGTGTTCGAATTGTGCATACCGCCGCTCACCGCGGCGCCGAGCTCCATTTTAAGCGCCGGATCGACCTCCGACGCGTTGGGCCTGAAATACCACACGGCGACGAGCACGGCCAGTGCCGCAAGCGCCACCCCCGCGGCCGCCGCGAGCCCGAGCAGCATTTTTCGTAGTGCCTGTTTCATTAGACTCACCTCGTTCCATGGCAGGTTTACATCACGTCCGGATTTTACACCGCCGCGGCCCGGAGCGCTCGCCAGAATCGGGGAAAACAGAAAATGTCCGGAGGTGATGGAAAGGCCTAGTTCGCCCGGGTGCGCGCGCGCCAGGCAGTGGGGCTTGTCCCCTCGACGCGCGCGAAGACGCGGTTGAAGGTGCGC
>CAZEAH010000565.1:0-2415 GCA_964510075.1 uncultured Leptospirales bacterium
GGGTGGCGGCCTTCACGAGGTACGATTTGCTTTTATTGTATTGCTCGGTCTCATAGGTCAGGTACGCGTTGTACTGGCTGACGATGCAGACGATGTCCTTATAGAAGCGGTTCATGCGGTTGAAGAACTGCGCGAAGGCGCCTATGAAATCGCTTTCGTTCTTAACATCGGCGTACACGCCGTCGGACGAGGCCGCTATCCGCGAGAGCTGGGCGCGCGTCGCCGCGTTGACGCCCAGGCCTATCACCGTAACCTGGGGGTCCGCCTCGCTCTCTTTAAGCTCAATGATCGCTCCGATGGGGTCGCCGCCGCAGCTTTCCATGCCGTCGCTGATAAGTATGAGATGGTTGTTGTCGGCCTCGAAGCCTTTGAAATACCCGGAGACCTTGCCAAGCGTCAGGGCGATGGGCGTTGAGCCGCGCGGCTCGAGAGCGGCGATGCGGCCTTTCAGCGCGGCCTTATTGAGCCGGCCGACGGGAGCGACGAGCTCGACGCTTTCGTCGCCGCAGTCGGTCTTACCGTAAATGACGAACCCGGTCTTCATGCCGGAGGGAAGAGCGTCGATATAGCGCGCGAGGATCTTCTTGGCGACATCCATCCTGCTCGAATCGCCGAGCGGTTCGCGCATGCTTCCCGATATATCAAGTATAATGAGAACGTTGTGCGGTTTGCCCAGCTTGAGGAGGTCGGTGTTGATGACGCCGCACTTGCCCCCCGCCGCGCTTTTTTTAAGCGCTTCGTTCACGCGGGGATTGTATCCGGTGGCGGTTTCCAGATCGTCCGGAAAGCCGTCGTGGTCGCTGTCTTTCTCGAAGGGGCCGGCGGCGTATAATGCCGCGCCGATTATAAGCGGCAGTGCGAGGGCAATGCCCGGCAGCGAGCGGAGTAATGGTTTCATTTCGAATCTCCTGGGGTGTAATGAAAATCATCCGGCTGACCGCGGGCCCTGGGTGAGTTCCGGCCCTGGTCCGGCGCGAACCCCGTTTATACCAGGGTGACCGTAAAAAGTAAATAAAAATTCAGGAACCGGCTCTGGGATGACGAGATTTCGGCGCGGGGCGATGCGGGAGGGGGGTAAGAAATCGACACTGGACTCCAGTCGCACAAATGGTTGAAATTTCCGACAGAGCGCGTAGCATGGCCTCCGACGGTCCCGCAGCGCGGCCGCCCAAATCAAGAGTGAGGATGCGCCGATGCCGAAATCGACCAGTGGCACCAAAAAGACCGCGGCCAGGGGACGCGGTTCAGGTAAAAAGGCCGGGGGGAGCGCCCCGAAGGCGAAGGCCCCCGCGGCCCGGAAGGCGCCCCTGCCTCCGGGAGATTCGGGCGGAAAGGCTTTATACGTCCTGGCGATCATGGCGCTGCTCGCCGCCGTGGTGTTCATGGCGAACCGTCTGTATTTTCAGCAGGGCGCCCGGCCCGCTCCGGAGGACCGCGCGCGGCGCGAGGCCGTCGTCGACAAAAAGGACGATGTAAAAACGGACGGGCAGAAGAAGGCCGAAGTGGAGAAGGGCGAAAAAAAGGAGACCGCCTCCGCCGATAAAAAGAACGACGCCGGTCCGGTGCTCGCGCCCGAAAGGGACGTAAGGCTCTACTTCCTGCGTTTCGACGAGAAGACCGAGAAGGTGAGCCTCGCCTGGGCGAAAAGGACCATACGCGCCGACGTGCCCCTTCTGGGGACCATGCAGGAGCTGACAAAGGGCCTTACCAAAAAGGAGGAGCGCTCGGGACTGCTCACGGCGCTTCCGCCGGGGCTCGCGGTGCGCGGGGTCGTGATACGGAACCGAATCGCGTATATCGATTTCAACGAGGCCCTGGAGCGCAACGCAGTCGGCAGCATTCTCATGAACCGCATCGAACAGATCGTCTTTACCGCCACGCAGTTCGAGGGCGTGGAGGGGGTGGTCATCAAGATAAACGGCGTGGAGCGCTCCACCATCGGTCCCGACGGCCTGGCCCTGGCGCGGCCGCTGACGCGTTCGCGTCGCTAGGGAGGTGGTATGCTCGAGGTTGAGATAAAGGCCTACTGCGACGACCCCGCGGCACTGCGCGCCAGGGTGACGGAACTCGGAGGCGTGCTCGAAGGCTCGTTAGTAGAGGAGGACTCATACTTCAACCATCCCTCGCGCGATTTCGCCAAGACCGACGAGGCCTTCCGAATACGCCGCACGCCCGAGGGGTCGGTCGTTACCTACAAGGGCCCGAAGATCGGCGAGCGCTCCAAGACGCGCTACGAAAATGAGGTGCCCCTCGGCGACGCCGATGCATTCGCCGAAATCCTCCTTCGTCTGGGCTTTCGGCCGGTAAGGACGGTAAAGAAGCGGCGCGAGCTGTACGCGCTGGAGGGCGCGCACGTGTGTCTGGACAGCGTGGAGGGGCTCGGGTATTTCGCCGAGATCGAGATCCTGAGCGAAG
>CAZEAH010000566.1:0-2414 GCA_964510075.1 uncultured Leptospirales bacterium
GGACTCGACATCGAGAATCTTATCGTGGCTAAATGCCCCGGCCAGGCACTCGAATACGATGCCAAAAGCCAGACGCTCAGCGTAAAGCCGGAGGATTGTTTGCGATGCATGCACTGCATCAGCAAGATGACCAAGGCCATTCGTCCCGGAAAAGAAACCGGTGCTACCATATTGATAGGCGGTAAAGCCCCCATACTCAGAGGCGCGTTCCTCTCTTGGGTTCTGGTCCCGTTTATCAAGGTTGAACCGCCCTACACGGAAATCAAAGAGCTCCTCGAAAAGATCTGGGACTGGTGGGACGAGCACGGCCGCAACCGCGAGCGTATCGCCGAAACCATCGGCCGGCTTGGCCTTAAGGACTTCCTCAAGGCCGTAGGCCTCAAACCGATGCCGCAGATGGTGTACCATCCGCGCTCGAATCCGTTCGTTTTCTTCTAACAGAACACTAAACTGGAGGTTCGAAATGCCAAGAACTGATATCGGCCCGCCGGATTACAAAATGATGCTCCCCAAGACCATCACCGATAATTACGGCAAGTGGAAATATCACGAAATACTCAAACCCGGCATAATGAAGCATGTCAGCGAGACCGGGGACGAGCTTTTTACAGTACGCGCCGGGTCTCCCCGGCTGGTCAGCATCGATTTTATCCGTGATATCTGCGACATCGCGGACAAATACTGCGACGGTCATCTCCGCTTTACCAGCCGCTTCAATATCGAGATGATGACCCCGAAGAAGGAGAACGTCGACGGGATTGTAGGCGATCTTAAGAAACTCGGCCTGCCAGTAGGCGGAGTCGGTGATTGCATTTCCAATATCGTTCATACCCAGGGCTGGATTCACTGCCACAGCGCCGCAACGGACGCTTCCGGCCTTGTAAAGTCGATAATGGACGAACTGTATGATTATTTCACCGAATTCAAGCTTCACGCCAAGCTGAGGATCGCTGTTGCCTGCTGTATCAATATGTGCGGCGCCGTACACTGTTCCGACCTTGCCGTTGTGGGAATACACACTAAACCCCCGAAGGTAAACCACGAGAAGCTCGCGGCGACATGTGAAATACCGTCCGTTATCGCATCGTGCCCCACCGGAGCCATCCGCCGGCACTCGGACAAGAATATTAACAGCGTCGAGGTGAGAGACGAACGGTGCATGTACTGCGGCAACTGCTACACCGTCTGTCCGTCGATGCCCCTTTCCGATCCCGAAGGCGACGGTGTCGCGATCTATGTCGGCGGGAAGGTCTCCAATTCAAGGAAGCCTCCCATGTTCTCTCGTCTCGCGGTTCCGTTTATCAAGAACAATCCTCCGCGCTGGCCCGAGGTCACCGATGTTCTCAAAAAAATTGTCGAGGTTTATGCAAAGGATTCCAAAAAGTATGAACGCCTCGGCGAGTGGATCCAGCGAATCGGATGGGAGCGTTTCTTCACGCTTACCGGCATACCGTTTACAGAGCAGCATATAGACGATTTTACCTACGCAACAGAGACGTTCAGATCCACTACGCAGTTCAAGTGGTAATCTTTGGAGGAGAATCATGAGCGAACAGGCCAGTGCCGAGCTTAAACAGAAGATAGTCGACTATTTAAAAACCGAAGGCAAGGCGAAGAACCGCGATATCGCCAAGGCCCTCGGAGAGGACAAAAAGCTCGTCGACAAGGCAATCGGCGAACTTGGCAATGAGGGAAAGATCGAATATCTTTACCTCGACGGCTCCTATGTTAAATTGAAAGACTGACTCCGCTACAACTCTTTGCCCTTTCGGCCCGGACCGTATCGTCCGGGCTTTTTATTTATCGTTTGACTCCGCCCCTGTTTTTTCTCGATCGCGCAAGACAGACCAGCCTCTCCGGCCAGCGGACGTTTTCCCCCGCAGCATGAGTGTGGCAGAATGTAGCGACGACATTCTTATACAGCGCTCCGTCCCGCCTGTCCCGTATTCCCGTCCCCCTGCGCATTGCGAATACCGTTGCCAGACCGTCAAGTCTTTCAGGGTTCTGAATCCGTGCATACCGGAATTCATGCCCCCTGACAATATCCCCTCGATTGAAAAACGGGTTCTCTCCGTCAACCTCGAATATAGTGTACCCGTGTCCCTGAGGCGACGACGCTATATCGAATATCATCGGAAAGATCCCGGTCATTGGATAATTGTTACCGTCAATCATTATCGAATCCGAAAGGTATATCAGACCGCCGCACTCGGCATAGACAGGCAATCCATCCTCGATTCTCGATCTCAACTGGTCCCTGAACGGTCTGTTGTTAAAAAGTGACTCGGCGTGAGTCTCCGGGAAACCTCCTCCAGCGTACACTGCGTCCACATCCGGCAGGGCATCATCCCTCAGGGGGCTGATTTCAATGATACGCCCTCCGGCGCGTGCCAGTGCCTCTATGTTCTCTCTAT
>CAZEAH010000567.1:0-2409 GCA_964510075.1 uncultured Leptospirales bacterium
CGCGGCGAATACGTATCCTCCGTCAGACCTCATCCGAAACGCAACCTGCCTCTCACCGGAGCTCGCCAGGGTAAAGCCGCCACTTTCACCGTCCAGCAGAGCGGTAAAATCGCGCAATGCCGTCGCAACCGACGGTCTTCGCGAGTAATACACTTCATACGCCTTTCCTTTGATCGTTTTCCGGCGTACGAACATCCCTGCTTTGAGGGGGATACCGTAAATCCCTTCGGGATAATAGACGATTTCATCTTTCCCTGCCCCCTCATCGAAGAGCTTCGCCCAGCCGGGCACACCGTATTCCGACGGAGGTATCGCCTCCAGTATGCTTCGCGCGAACATCACCAGCTCTCCCCCGGCCTCCGGTCCATCGGTAACAATGGAAACGAAATGAGCCCCCTTTCTGAGGAGGAGCCCGCTCCTGAATGCCGTGACATCATGACTGCCCATCGACAGAGCGGGAATTCTCGGTACCGTTGCTGTCTTTCTTCCATAAAAGCCGAATGCCTCAAGCGGAGAACCGAGCCGATAGACCCAGACCGTGACCGTTCCAGGCCGGTCCCCCAGCGGCCTGTAGAGCGCTGTGGCCACGCCAACGGCGCGGTATTCCCTGAGCAATTCGGAGTCGGCCTCCATATACAGGGCCATGTTCGTTCTGTCGAAGCGACGCGGACCGTCCACTATCTCCCATCCGGGAATGTCGGACTCCCCGGGAAGCAGGTGATGGACGTCCGGCTCGCCCTCCATCAGAGAGGCGCATGTGGCCGCGCCGGCGATCAAAATAATCGCGATGCCCGTCGTAAGGGTGCGCGGCGCTTTTCCGCGTGAATGCGATTGCGGCATCATCATAGTATCAGAATAACCACGTTCGCCGTCATAAAAATATTTTCCGCAATTTCGAACAATCTTAACCGCTTGCGATACACGACTGTCGACGCAGCGATGCCCGAATCGGTATCTATTTTCTGACCGCCCGCGGGTCGATGGCGTCCTGGAAACCTTCGCCCACCAGGTTGTAGGCGGTGATGGTGATGAAAATCGCGAAGCCGGGCACCAGCGTGAGCCACCATGCGAAATCCATGAAATCACGCGACTGCGAGAGGATGTCGCCCCAGCTCGGGGTCGGCGGCTGGACGCCGAAACCGAGGAAAGAGAGCGACGATTCGATAAGGATGGTCGAGGCGATACCGAAAGTCGCCGAGACCAGCACCGGCGCGAGCGCGTTCGGCAGCATGTGCCGGAAGATGATCGTTCGATCGCGCGCGCCCAGCGCGCGCGCCGCCTGCACGAATTCCATCTCGCGTATTTTAAGGAACTCGCCGCGTACGATTCGCGCGATGCCCGTCCAGCCGGTAACACCGATAACGAGCATCACGTTGACCAGGCTCGGGCCTACAAGCGCCAGAATCGTCAGAATAAGGAAAAACGTCGGGAAGCAGATGATTATTTCAATGAATCGCGAGACGAGCATGTCGACCACACCGCCGTAATAGCCCGCAATCGCTCCGATAACGACACCCATCGTCACATATATGAAGACAGCGATGAAGCCCACGAGTATCGAAACGCGCGTGCCGTGTATCATGCGCGCCGCAAGGTCCCTGCCCTGCTCGTCAGTGCCGAGAATGTGACGGGCGGACGGAGGCATCACGATGGCATCGAGGTCATACTCCGAGCTGGTATAGGGGACCGGCGGCATGAGCACGAATGCCCGGGCCGCTTCATCGCGAAAATTGGTATCTCCGAGCTCGGGATAATCGAAGAGTATCGGAAAAAACGCTTTCCCGTCCGATACGTAGAGGTACGGTTTATCGTTCGCCAGGAGCGGGGCGAGGATCGCCACGGCAAAGAGTGCAAAGACCACCACGAGGCCTGCAAGGGCAAGCCGGTTGCGCCGAAACTCCCTCCACACGCCGGCCCAGTAACCGCGGGACGAGCTCATTGCTTTGCCTCCAGCCGTATACGGGGATCGACCACGCCGTAGAGTATGTCGGCGATAAGGATGCCGAGAAGCGTAAGCGCCGCCGAGATTGAAGCGATGGCCATAATGACGGGGATGTCGCGGGCGAGGATCGCCTCGAAGGCGAGCATGCCCATTCCGGGTATAGAAAAGATGGATTCCACGATGACGCTTCCCCCCAGAAGCCCCGGCAGTATCGTCGCCATCAAGGTGACCAGCGGCACGAGCGAATTGCGGAACGCGTGCACCATCACCACGCGTTTTTCGGAGAGACCCTTGGCGCGCGCGGTCATGATGTATTGCTGGTTGATGACTTCAAGCATGGTGGCGCGCGTATAGCGCGACAGGAAGGCGAAGCCGCCGTACGTCAGGGTCACCACAGGCAGGACCAGGTGCCACGCGATGTTGATCATCCTATCGAAAAACGGAAAGCCCTCGGCCCAGTCAGATAG
>CAZEAH010000568.1:0-2400 GCA_964510075.1 uncultured Leptospirales bacterium
AGGCGATGTACGAGATCCCCGAGGTCTCTGAGGTTCTTTCAAAACACGAAAAGGCGATCATGGCCGCGTTCCAGGAGAAGGCGGCCGCGGTCATAAAGGGGAAGCATGGGCGCGGATAGCGACGTCTTTTCGATCGCGTCGCGCGTCATGCACGAACGCCGTACGCTCGGCTTCATAGACTGGTGCGCGAAACACATCATACTGCCGGTAGACGGGGCATTGCGTGCCTGGTCACTTGACGGCCACGAAGATCTACGCGAGCTATACGAGCTGGGCGACGTGCCGCGCGAGACCCATCAGAAGGCGGCCCAGCGGGGCGTTTCGACGTACGCCCTGCTCAAGACGCTATATCGTCTCGATCGCCACGTAATGAAGGCCGTCTATTACTTCCCCACCGACGAGGACGTGAAGGACTTCTCGCAGGACCGCGCGAATCCGATCATCGACTATTCGGAGTACCTCTCGGGCAAGATGCGCTACGACAAGGCCGACAACCTCGGCCTCAAGCAGATGGGGAACTCCTCGCTGTACTTCCGGGGGGTGTGGACGAAACGAAAGGTGAAGACGATCGACGCCGACGAGATCGTTAAGGACGAGTTGGATGAGGCGGACCAGGAGAACATGATCTTCGCCGAGGACCGCCTGCTGCATTCCAGCTTCAAATGGATCATTGAGCTCTCGCAGCCCTCCAAACCGGATTACGGCATCAACCGGAGCTTCAAGCGATCGGACCAGCGGTATCGCATGGTGAAGTGCCCCGCGTGCGGACGGTGGAACAACATCGTCGAGAGCTTCCCCGCCAACCTTATGCACAAGGGCAAGGACGATAAACTGACGGCCTGGATCGGCTGTACGCGCTGCAGGCGCAAGCTCGACATGCGAAGCGCGGTCTGGGTGGCGAAGCATCCGTCCCGGTCGAAGGAGCACGTGGGGTTCCTGCACAGCCAGCTATACTCGAACACGGTGGACACCGCCTTCATTTACAATCGCTACACGAGCGCCGTTCTCTCCTCGGAGAAGAGGAACTTCTGGATATCGATAGTCGGTGTGCCCTACCAGGACTCGGAGCTATGCCCGTTCACCGAAAAGACGATAACCGAGGCCGAGGGCGCGCATGGGTTCGAGAAATCCGCGTACGCGAGCTTTATGGGAATCGACGTCGGCGACGTGTGTCATGTGACCGTGTGGGGCTGGACCGGAAATCGCCTGCGCCTCATCCACTGCGAGGAGGTGCTCGCCGACGACGAGGAGCGCTTCCACTGGCTGATCGAGAACTACCGGAGCTTTTTCGTGATCGACGCGATGCCGTACAAGAACCTCTCCAAGCGGCTGTGCCTGCGCTATCCAGGATGGGGGGCTATACAGTATTTCAAGGGCGCCGGTCTCACCGAGAAAACCGAAGGAGAAGACGAGTACCAGGTGCCGGTGGTGATGCACGACCGCACCGAGTCGATCGACGAGATGGCGGGCCTGTTCCAGGAGGGCTTTTTCGAATTGCCGAACCCGAAGCTTCTCAAGGCGGATCAGACGGACGTTTACGAACGGTACAAAGAACAGCTTAAAAACCTCGAGAAGGAAAAGAAGACCGACCGCAACGGCTACGAGGTCGCGGTGTACAAGAAGAACGTCAACAACCACTTCGGCCTGGCGACGAACTCGGCGTTTATCGCCTTCCGGATCGGCAAGGGATATTTCGCGCCGGCGGCCGATCCGAAATTCGGATGAGGATGAGAGCGATGGGCATTGTTTCATTTTTAAAAACATGGGCCTCGGGAGCGTTCGCCCGGCCCGCGATACCCTCCGGTGAGCACGCGGAACGCATCTCGTTTCTCGAGGCCGTGCAGGGTTTCGCCGGCGCGTACGCCGACGTCAATCCCGGCTATCCGATCGCGTTCATTGAGCTGTTCAAGCGCCTGGCGATCGTCAATCCGGACGTTTCGCAGGCGGTCTCGAAGATCGTCAGCCTGGGCAACGTCGGGCACAACCTGGAGGTGTCCGGGACCGATCGGGCGGCGGCGGGGGCGCTCGACGAGCTCAACGCCCTCGCTCGTACGGCTTTTCCCAACAACGCCGGCATGGACGGCTTCATTAACCAGCAGCTCAGGCAGATCGCGATCACCGGCGCCCTGGTCCAGGAGACGGTGCCGGACATGGGCTTTTCCGGCGTCGAGGAAGTCTACCAGGTACGCGCGTCGTCGATCCGGTTCAGGGTGGAGGACAGGCGGTTTATACCCGTACAGCGCGCCGGGACGCGCGAGATCGTGCTGAACCCGGAAACCTTCAGCTACATCCCGCTCTTCACCGACGAGGACAGCCCGTACGCCATTCCGCCGATGCTCGCGTCCCTGCGCATGCTCCTGCGCCAGGAACGGCAGTGGGGAAGCATCGACGCCTTTATGG
>CAZEAH010000569.1:0-1420 GCA_964510075.1 uncultured Leptospirales bacterium
GCATCACCGGCTGACGGAGCAGCCGGGTTTAGGACAGTCTGGGAACAGCGGGAGAACGTACGAGAATCATGGTGAGTTTTCAAAGAACCGGGAAAACGTGACTTTACGATTGCCTTAACCCAGCAAACGTAAAATCGACTGGGGCTGCAGGTTTGCCTGCGCAAGCATCGCAGTGCCTGTATGGACAAGGATGGTGCTCCGGGTGAAGTTCACCATCTCTTCGGCCATATCGGCGTCCCTGATGCGTGATTCCGCCGCCTGCGTGTTCTCGTAGGCGGACATAAGTCCTTTGGCGGTCATTTCAAGCCTGTTGTAATAGGCACCGAGGTCGGCGCGCTGCTTGGAAAGCCTCTGCAGAGCGGCGTCCATCAGACCTATCGTGTTGTTGGCACCGCCGGGCGAGGAAAGCGATACTATCACCTTGCCCGTGCCGTCCCTCATCTTGAATGACTGGGCCGTCATCGTACCTATGTAGATGCGCTCGCGCTGATTCGCGTTCGCACCCATGTGGAACCACATGGACGCCTTGGGGTTCACCTTCGAAAATTCTCCGGTGAGCACCTTGAAACGGTTGAACTCCGCCTGCGACGCGATTCGATCGACCTCGTCGACGAGCGCGGAGACTTCAACCTGGATGAGCTGGCGGTCTTCGTTCGAATAGATGCCGTTGGCCGCCTGGACCGACAGCACCCTGATCCTCTGGATGATCTGGGCGGACTGATTGAGATACCCCTCGGCGGTCTGTACGAACGACATCCCGTCCTCGGTGTTCCGCTCGGCCTGCCTGAGTCCCTGGATCTGGGTCCTCATCTTTTCCGAAACCGCGAGCCCCGAAGCATCGTCGCCGGCCTTGTTGATACGAAGGCCGGAGGAGAGCTTCTGCATGCTCCTGTCCACGTCCCAATGCGTAAACTTCAGCGTCCTGTTCGCATTGATCGCACCCATGTTGTTGTTGATGATCATTGTACACTCCTTTGTATTTGGTTTTTCCGGCTTCCCTGCCGGTCCCCGTTCCGGGCAGTGGAACAGGGCGTTTACCAGGAACAACCGTCCGGCTTTTCACGAACAACCGGGGTATTCCCGTTCCAGGCCTGTATATGGGCGCATAAAAGACTGGAACGCATACAGAGGAGGCCGACGAGCATCGCAACAACACCATGGGTCGTTAGCCCCAGCGTTTTCAAAGAACGAACGGGAGAGCGTACACTACTCCCTGCTCGACTCTTCGGCCCCTTCGGCATGACAGTTTAACTTTGGAGGAGTTTTTTAAGGACGTTTATCGGTGATTATAATAAAATATGGATGTTTTTCATATATTTTGATCCATATATGGTTTTTTTTGAATAAAATATGATCTTAAAGTACCTTACCCTGTAAAACGGCTACCTGACCAACTCATCCCCCCGCCCCCCTTCTCTTC
>CAZEAH010000569.1:1430-2400 GCA_964510075.1 uncultured Leptospirales bacterium
GGGGAGTACTGGCAACGGGCAGATGGCAGGATCCCCCCTCTCTTTCGTTCAAAGAGAGGGGGCTAGGGGGTGAGTTCGGAAAGGCCATGCGTCACGGACTCGAGCGGGACTCAAGCAAAATTATGATTGAAATACCGGCTAAAGGCCCGTAGCCTTTATCGCTCTGACGCATATCACCATTCAAAAAAACGGCATAGCATGATGGACACACTCGACTCCTCCCTGCGGGGGCTGGTTTTCATCTTTTTCGCGCGTATTGTCGACGTTTCGATCGGCACGGTGAGGATCATCCTGATTTCGCGCGGATATCGGTATCTCGCGCCGATTCTGGGGTTTTTCGAGGTGATCATCTGGCTCGCCGCAATCGGCGAGGTCATGAAAGGCATAGGCAGCACCGCAAGCTACATCGTTTACGGCGCCGGTTTCGCGACGGGTAATTATGTGGGGATGATGATAGAATCGAAGATCGCAATAGGCATCCAGGCGGTGAGGATAATAACAACCGAGAAGATAGTGATGCTGCCGCTGGTGCTCAGGCAGGAGGGCTACGGCGCGACCACGCTGAAGGGATGGGGCGCAAAGGGAGAGGTGAACATCATCTTCACCATCGTTCCGCGGAAGAAGGTGGCGCAGGTAATGGAGCTCGTGCGGATGTTCGAGCCCAACGCCTTCATCACGGTGGAAGACGTCAAATCAACGTCGCGCGGCTATTTCGCGCGCAGGAGGAACTTTTCCGAAAGCCTGGCGGGGCTCATGACGAAGAAGAAATGATGACCCGTCATGATCGTCGCCCCTCCCGCCCCGAGTGATGACAATTAAAATAGTCGGTTGACATACAAAAGGGCGTGCCTTTAACGTGTACCGGCGTTAAATCGACGCCTGAAAAAATACATACACCGCCGCCCGGTACCGTTACCGGATCGCGTCTCAGGAAAACGGCGCGCCCCCGGTACGGCGTCCGCGGCGGCAC
>CAZEAH010000570.1:0-2391 GCA_964510075.1 uncultured Leptospirales bacterium
GGGTGTAGGTGCGCAGCGCTACCTCGAAGGGCTCTCCGCGCATTACCATACCGATGATGAACCCGCCGATGATGTTGATGATGATGATGACGATGCCGACCTTTACGTCGCCCTGCACGAATTTCGAGGCTCCGTCCATGGCCCCGTAGAAATCGGCCTCCTTGCGGATCTCGCCGCGCCGCTTGCGGGCCTCCTCCTCGGTGATGACGCCGTTCGAGAGGTCGGAGTCGATGCTCATCTGCTTGCCCGGCATCGCGTCCAGAGTGAACCTGGCCGCCACTTCGGCGGTGCGCGTCGCGCCCTTGGTGATGACGATGAACTGAACGGCGGTGAGGATGATGAAGATGAGCACACCGACCACGTAATTGCCCCCGACGACGAACTCGCCGAAGGTGCGGATGATCTTTCCCTCGAAACCCGCACCCTGCAGCAGAATGAGACGGGTGGACGAAACGTTGAGCGCAAGCCGGAAGACCGTGGTGACCAGCAACAGCGACGGAAACACCGAAAAATCGAACGAGCGCGGCACGAACATCACCACCAGCAGGGTGAGGATTCCGAGCATGACGCTTATCGAAAGCAGGAAGTCCAGGAGAAAGGTGGGGATGGGAATGATGAGCATGGCGACGACGGCGATGACCCCTATCCCCATGAGGATATCGGTCTTCTGCATCCAGCCCAGGTTGTCGCCCAGGAGCGAGCCTCGCGTTTCCTCCGCCATCTACTCCACCTCGTCCGCTTAAATAGCCTGCCGTATACCGCGCTTGCGGTACAGTTCGGCGTACACCAGTGTCACCGCGTAAAACAGGTCTTCCGGGATGACGTCGCCCACATCCAGGCGGCGGTAGAGCTCCTGGGCAAGGGGACGGTTCTCCACGAGCATTACGTCGTTGTCGCGCGCGATCTGACGGATACGCAGCGCCATGCTGTCCACCCCCTTGGCGACCACCGTCGGCGCGTCCATGGTGTTGTTGTCGTACTTGAGGGCCACCGCAAAATGGGTCGGGTTGGTAACGACCACGTCGGCCTTGGGGACCTCGCGGATCATGTTCTTCATCACGATCTCGCGCTGCATCTCGCGCAGTCGCGCGCGTATATACGGGTCTCCCACCGTCTCCTTCATCTCTTCCTTGAGCTCCTGCTTCGTCATCTTGAGGGAATCGATGAATTCCCTTTTCTGGAAGATGTAGTCAGGAATGGAAAGGATCAGAATGATCGCCGCCGACCACAGAATGATCTTGAGCGCCATGATGCCGGTAATCCTGAGGGCCATGGCTATCGATACGTCGGGCGTCTTGAGTATCTCATCGTAATCGTTTGCGATTATGAGATACGCGACGAACCCTATGACGATTACCTTGAACAGCGACTTGAACAGGTTCATCGCGATCTGTTTCGAGAAAAACACCTTGCGCATCATGGTGGCCGGATCGAACTTGATCTTGGACGGGTCGAATTTAAGAGGGTGCGTCGACACCTGAAAACCGACCTGCACGACGTCGCCCATAAAGGCGGCGATACACACGCCGATAAAAAGCGGCAGGAGTATTTTAGCCGATTCGATCGACACGCGGTACAATTCGAGCAGTGCGCTCCGCTCCGTGAGAGAGAAACGGGAAAACGACGACATGTAATACTTGGTCATGGCCGCGACCGAATCGTATATCCAGGAGGCGAAAAAGAAGATGATCAGGAAACCGAAGATGACCACGACCGCCTGCGGTAGTTCCTGGGTCTTCGCCACCTGTCCCTTTTCGCGCGCCTCGCGGAGCTTCTTCTCGGTCGGATCCTCCGTGCGGCCCTCGTCCTCCGCGGCAAAGCGCTGCAGGTCGAACCGGAACCCCGGCATGCACGGGCCCCGCTCGATCGCGTACAGAACGCCGATGTTCAGTTCATCCGTCATCAAATCGAGTTTTCCTATCACGGCCGAGAATCTCTACGGGTGCACGCTCCGCCGCTCACGCGGGCCAGTACACGAGCACCTTGTATATATACCGGAACGTACGGTCCAGCGACACCGACATCACCCTCACCACGAGCGGGGTGATGGCGAGCATCACCCCGAACGCCACCATGATCTTCAGCGGAAAGCCCAGCATCATGATGTTCATCTGGGGCGCGGCCTTGGACAGCACCCCCATGCTTATCGAAACCAGGAAGATCGTCGCCACCACCGGTATCGATATCTTGAGCGCCACGACGAACATGCCGCTGAACACATACGCCACATGCTTCATCAGCGGCCCGGTGGACTCCTTTCCGAGCGAAAGAAGCGGCGCCAGCTCGAACGATTTGTAAATCGCCCGCACAAGGAAATGGTGCCCGCCGATCGACAGGAACACGAGCATGCCGATCAGGTTCTTGAGCTGTCCGACAAGCGGTATCGACACC
>CAZEAH010000571.1:0-2372 GCA_964510075.1 uncultured Leptospirales bacterium
CGTCGGCGCCATCTGCCCGCCGGTCATGCCGTAGACCGCGTTGTTGACAAAGAAAACGGTTATGTTCTCGCCGCGGTTGGCGGCGTGAATGATTTCCGACGTGCCGATGGCCGCCATGTCGCCGTCGCCCTGGTAGGCGAAGATGATGCTCTCCGGCTGGGCGCGCTTCATCCCGGTCGCGCACGCGGGGGCGCGTCCGTGAGGGGCCTCGAGCGCGTCGATGGGGAAATAGCGGTAGAGGAACACGCAGCAGCCCACTCCCGGTATTCCAATCGCGCGGTCGGTGATGCCCAGCTCGTCCATCGCCTCGGCGATGAGCCGGTGGGCGATTCCGTGCGTGCAGCCGGGGCAGAAGTGCGTGGGCGCGTCGATGAGGCTGTCGGGACGTTTGAATATGGCGTTCATCGCGCACCTCCGCCGAGCGCTTTTTTGATTTCGGCGAGCACGTCGTCGGGGAAGGGAAAGCCCCCGCCGGGCCTGCCGTAGAAGCTGATCTCCGCGTCCTTATGCGCGGCGATGCGCACGTCGCGCACCATCTGGCCCGTGTTCATCTCGACCACGAGGACCTTCCCGACGCGCCGCGAGTGCTCGAATATCTGCCGCGAAGGAAACGGAAAGAGGGTGATGGGACGGATGAGGCCGACCTTCAGCCCCTCCTCGCGCGCCATGGTGATGGCCGTCTTCGCGACCCGCGCCGGCGTGCCGAAGGCTATGATGATGAGTTCGGCGTCGTCGAGGTGCTGCATCTCTACCATCACCTCTTTTTCCTGTATCTCGTCGTATTTCTGTTTTAAAAAGAGATTGTGCTCCTCCTGCTCGTAATCGCCTAGGTAGAGCGATTTGAGGAGCCGCGGCTCCCTTCCCCTGCGGCCGGTGAGCGCCCACGGGTTTTCCGGGAACTCCACGGGTTTCTCCGGAGTGAGGCGGCAGGGCTCCTGGAACTGGCCGATCATGGCGTCGGCGATGATCATGGCCGGATTGCGGTATCTGTCGGCGAGCTCGAACGCTTTGATGGTGAGGTCGAACATCTCCTGCACCGAGCCTGGCGCCAGCACGATGTTGCGGTAATCGCCGTGGCCGCCGCCGTGCACCGCCTGGTTGTAATCGCCCTGGGTCGGGGCGATGCCGCCGAGACCGGGCCCGCAGCGCATGATGTTCACGATGACCGCCGGCATCTCGGAGCCCGCAAGGTACGATATGCCCTCCTGCATGAGCGAGATGCCGGGACCCGAGGACGATGTCATGGCGCGCTTGCCCGATGCCGCTGCGCCCATCACCATATTGATCGAGGCTATTTCGCTTTCGGCGGGGATGAACGTACCCCCGTGCTTTGGAAGGGTACGCGCGAGGTATTCGGGGATGTCGTTTTGCGGCGTGATCGGGTAGCCGAAATAGAACCGGCACCCCGCCTGTATGGCGCCTTCGGCGAGGGCGATGTTGCCCTTGGTGAGCTTCTTTTCGGTCATTTGTACACCTCTATCGCCGTGTCGGGACACATGACGGCGCAGGTCTTGCATCCGGTGCAGCGCTCGCGTTCCTCCTCGATGAATTCGGCCGGGAAATAGCCGATCCGGTTGTGCTCACGGGAGACCCTGATCAGGTTGCGCGGACAGAACTCGATGCAGAAGCAGCATCCCTTGCAGCGGTCACGATCGATCACTATATGTGCCATTGAAGAACCAGTCCTCCCGGGGTGTACGCGTGAAGCGCGAGGGCCCTGTCGATTTTTTGGAGTATAATTAAGCGCGCACGGGGGGTGGTGTCAATAAAAATCGCCCGGGCAGGGCCTTTTTTCATTTTTATGCGCCGGAGCGGCGGCCGGCTGAATCTTTATGAATTGACGGGACGTTCCGGCCGGTATAGAGAGTACTCTACGGCCGGGCTGCCACGGCGCCGATATTGAATAGGGAGGCCGGGTGCGCGGTGTAACCGCGGAGCGCCCCGGTGCCCATATACGGTGACGGGAGCATTGAGCCGTCCGGCGTGAAGAGGTGGAACGATGGATGCCAGCGAGAGGGCGTCGCTTATCCGAAGAGGAAACGAGTGCTTCAACAGCGGCGATATCAGACAGGCGGTGGAGCTGTTCGTAAAGACGAAATACCGCGACGGCCTTACCCGCGTAGGCGATTATTATTTCTACGATAAGCGGCAACCGCTCCTTGCGGTTAAATTCTATCGCATGGCGGGAGTGAGCTCCAAGGTGGAGGAGATCCAGGCGCGGATGGTGATGGCCCTGTCGCAATGGCTCGGCGGCGAATCGAAACCTCCCGCCCCCCGCGTCAAGCTGCCGCCGCTCAAGGTATCGCCGAAGCTCAGGATTCTCGCCGAAGAGATACTGCGCAGGGAGAAAGAGGGGCTCTAGACGCGCATCC
>CAZEAH010000572.1:0-2372 GCA_964510075.1 uncultured Leptospirales bacterium
TACTCCTTGAGAAAGCGAATATTGCTCTGGATGACCCCGTCCATATTCGGCAGGCGCGAGTTGAGCCTCGCCACGCCGAAGAGTTTTGCCTTGAGATACTTGCGGTCGCCTCCGATCTTCACGATCTCTCCTATGAGATATTCCATGGAGGTGATGCCCTGCCGCGCGATATCGTCGGCGAAGATGCCCTCCGTACCGATCATCCCCGGGACGATGAAATGCCCCATGCCTCCGATGCGCCGCAGGGGATCAAACAGGCATACGCACGCGCACGCGCCGGTCACCGTTCCGAGGATGCAATCCTCGCCTGTGGCGAAATAATCGCCCGGAAAGACGGTGTAGAGCGTTTTGCCGTACCTGTTTTCCGTGCTCCGAATCATCGCGGCGCGTCAGGCGGTCCTTTCCCTGTCGAGTTCGGTCATTTCCTCGCCGGACATGATCCTGTCGACGTCGAGGATAATGACGAGCTTCTCTTCCACCTGTCCTATGCCCATTATGAAGTCGGTCTCGATCTTCGCGCTGAAGTGCGGCGTGTCCTGAATGCTCTTTACCGGTATGCTCACCACGTCCGAGACCGAGTCCACGATCATGCCGATCATGCGCCCGCGCACCTCGACGATTATTATTACGGTGAAGGCGTCGTATTCGCGCTCGCCCATGCTGAATTTGATCCGCATGTCCACCACCGGGACGACCGATCCGCGCAGGTTGATGACGCCCTTCATGAACGACATCGCGTTCGGAACATGCGTTATCTGCGTCATTCCGATGATCTCCTGCACCTTGAGGACCTCGACGCCGTAAGTCTCCTCGCCGATGACGAACGTGACGAACTGGTTCTCCTCCTCGGCCCTCTCCGTTTTCCTGCCGGCGCGAAGCCCCCGTATGTCGTCCGGCGCTTTCGCCTCGTCCGGCTTCCTGTCCTGTATGTCGCTCATCGCACTCTCCTATCGAATGAATTTCTCCACTATCTTCAAAAGCTCCGCCGGCTGGAAAGGCTTGATGATCCAGCCGGAGGCGCCGGCCTCCCTGCCCGCGCTCACCTTCTCGTTCTCCGATTCGGTGGTGAGCACCAGCACGGGGGTGAACCTGTCGGTTTTGCGAAACTCCCTGATGAACGTTATCCCGTCCATCACCGGCATGTTGACGTCGCAGATGCAGAGGGCGATGTCGTCCCCGGCCTTCTTTATTTCGGCGATCTTGTCCAGCGCGTCCTGGCCGTTTTCCGCCTGGCGTATCTGGTATCCCAGCTTCTTGATGGTATACTCCACGCTTACCCTGATTGTGGGAGAATCATCGACCACGAGTATATGCTTCATGCCATCCTCCTTCTCGCTCAATCTCAGCGCGACAGTCCGCACATGGAAAGCTGCTGCCTTACGGTTTCCGAAGCGCCGCGCATGCGGAATGTTTTCGAACCGGCGCGGGCCTCTCTTACCGCGGCGATCAGCACCTGAACGATCGACAGATCGAGCCGCCGCGTTCCGGAAAAATCAATGATGATTTCGGAATCGTCCCTGAACGCCTTTACGAGCGACCGGTGAAACGACCTGACGCTTTTTACCCCGACGTTTTCCCCAAGTTTGATGACGGTCATGCCCCGGCCTCCTACCTGGATATCTCCTCGATGAGCCCGTGAATGTCGATTATGAGCGCCACACGGCCGTCGCCGAGTATCGCCGCTCCCGAAACGGCGCGGGATTTCGTGATATGGTTCTCGAGGCTTTTGATGACTATCTGCTGCTGGCCAAGGAGCTCGTCGATCATCATGCCCACGCGCGAACCCGCGGCCTCCACGATCACCACCAGCGACTCCCACGGGTTTCTGAACTCGGGCTCTATCCCGAAAAGATCGTACAGCCGCACCAGCGACACGTATTCGCCGCGCACCTGCACCACCTCGCCTTTCTCCTTGACGGTCCGTATGTCCTCCCTGCGGGGCTGCAGCGACTCCACAATGGAGAGAAGCGGAACGATGTACACGTTCTTGCCCACGCGCACCAACATGCCTTCTATGATGGCCAGGGTGAGCGGCAGCTTTATCCTGAAGGTGGAGCCCTTCCCGGGCCGGGTGGCGATCTCGACGCTGCCGCGCAGCGACTCGATGTTGTTCTTCACAACGTCCATCCCCACGCCGCGTCCCGAGAGGTCCCCGACCTTTTCCGCGGTCGACACCCCCGGGAGAAAGAGGAAGGACAGCAGTTTCGCCTCGTTCGCCTCCTCTCCCGGCTTCAGGAGTCCCATCTGTTCCGCCTTGGCCCGCAGCCTGGCCTTATCGATTCCCCTGCCGTCGTCGAGAACCTCTATGAATACGTTCCCCTCCTGGTGGTAGGAACGCAGGGTGATGGTCCCGGCGCGTTCCTTCCCCGCGG
>CAZEAH010000573.1:0-2362 GCA_964510075.1 uncultured Leptospirales bacterium
AGGAGACGGTGTGATCACGACCGACCTGAACGGCCGGGTGGTCATGATGAACAGGGCCGCCGAAAGAATAACGGGAACGTCCCAGCGTGAGGCTTTCGGCAAACCGGTAGGTGACGTTCTGAAATGTTTCGGCACGGAGGGGGCTCCGTCGAATCCCTGCGCCGCGTCCGCGGACGGAGCGGAATATTCATGCGAATCAATCGGCAGAGGCAAGGTGCCGTCGGCAAACGGGAGCCAGCGGTTAATCGAGTACGGGGCATCGCCCGTAACCGACCGGGAGAGCAGGGTGATCGGGATGGTCCTGGCCTTCCGTGATATCACCGAACGTCAGATGCTGGAGGAGGAGATGCTGAGGTCCAGCCGGATTGAATCGCTCGGTTTGCTGGCGGGAGGGATCGCACACGACTTTAACAACGTGTTGACGGTGATTCTGGGCAACATAACGCTTGCCAAGATGATCACGCCCGAAAGCGAACGAGTGTACCGGATTCTCTCCGAAGCGGAGGCGGCCTCGTACCGTGCGCGGAATCTCACCCAGCAGCTACTCACCTTTTCGCGCGGCGGCGAACCCATACGTACGACCGTCGACCCGGGAAAGCTTCTTGTCGAAACCGTCAATTTCGTGCTTACGGGCTCTCAGGTACGCGCGGAATTCGAGGTTCAGGACGCTCTTTCCCTCATAGAGGCGGACGAAGGCCAGCTGGCCCAGGTAATAAACAATGTAGCGATCAACGCGATGCAGGCGATGCCCGACGGCGGCACCATACGTGTGCGCGCGGAAAACCGGGAAGTGATGGAGGGGGACGGAGTTCCCCTCGAGCCGGGCTCTTATGTGATGATATCGATATCCGATGAAGGCATCGGGATACCCGAAGAAAACCTGAAAAAGGTGTTCGACCCATATTTTACGACTAAATCGAACGGTACCGGGCTCGGGCTTGCGACGATCTTCAATATAATCCGCAGGCACGGAGGATATATAGCGGCCGCTTCCCGCCCGGGGGGCGGCGCGGAAATCTCATTCTACCTGCCGGCCGCGACGCAGAAAAGCGCTGAGGCTGAACAGACCTCCCGGAGCATCATTCGGGGTAGGGGCAGAATTCTTATTATGGACGATGACGAAAACATACTCGCTGTTGCCGGCAGGCTTCTTAACGAGCTGGGGTATAGCGTGGATATCGCCGTTAACGGCGATATCGCGTTTGAGATGTACCGGAGGGCGATGGCGTCCGGAGACGTATTTGATGCGGTTATCATGGACCTTACCGTACAGGGCGGCGCGGGGGGGAAGGTGACTATCAAAAGGCTGTTCGACATCGATCCCGGCGTGAAGGCGATAGTGTCGAGCGGATATTCCAACGATCCGATAATGGCGAATTACCGCGAATACGGTTTCCGCGGAGTGGTGGTAAAGCCGTACAGGGTGGATGAACTGAGTTCCGTCCTCCACCGGGTATTATCCGGCCGGGGGGAAAACGGTGCGGAGGCATAACGTGGACGCTATACAACCGTCAATAAATGCTTGCCCTCGCTCGAACGTTCGTGTATTCTGCGTGTAACCTGTTCGCGGGTGCGATACTCACAGGAATAACGGCCCGTATGGCCGCACCCAACCGCTTTCAGGCCGAACGACGGGCCGATGACATACGGAAGTGCGGCGGTCGGGACGGTTCTTTATCACTCAATAATTACTATAGTATCGGAGGCGGCATGAAGAGAATTCCGTCATTTTTATTGATCGCATTGGTCGCGGTGTCGGCGGCGGGATGCGGATATAATACGATGCAGGCCCAGGAGGAGGCCGTATTTGCCGCGTGGGGCGATGTGGAGGCCGCGTACCAGCGGAGGATGGACCTCATCCCCAATCTGGTCGAAACCGTCAAGGCGTACGCGAAACACGAAAGAGAAACGCTTACCGCGGTTACCGAGGCCAGAGCCAAGGTCGGGTCGATACAGATGTCGAAGGACATGCTGAACAATCCGCAGAATTTCGCTAAATTCCAGCAGGCGCAGGGCGAACTTTCCAGCGCCCTCTCCCGACTCATGGTGGTGATGGAACGCTATCCGGAGCTCAAGGCGAACCAGAACTTCACCGATCTGCAGAACCAGCTCGAGGGAACCGAGAACCGCATCAACGTCGCCAGGGTGCGCTATAACCAGGCGGTCCAGGAGTTCAACACGAGTATACGGATTTTCCCGAACTCTCTGACCAACAAACTCTTCCTCCATCTTGAGCGGAAAGAGCCTTTCAAGGCTGACGAGGCGGCCAAGGCGGCCCCCAAAGTGCAGTTCCAGTAGGCCGTCATGAAAGGGAAAAGCCTGATGCGCGCAACAGCGTTCGCGCTGATCCTGTTCGGGGCGG
>CAZEAH010000574.1:0-2353 GCA_964510075.1 uncultured Leptospirales bacterium
ATGGGTGCTCCTGTTCGATGCCACCGAAGAGACCGAATCGGAGGATTTCGGCGCGCTCTGCCTGGAACGTATAGGCCCGGGCGGCCGTGCGTGCCTCGTATTCGAGGGGGGCGAAATTCGGGACGGAGCCTTCAGGCTGGTCACCTCCCGTAAGGGCCGAGCGGTCTTCAAGATACTCGCGCGGGGCAAGGCCGCCCACGCCGGCGTAGGCCACCGGGAGGGAGCGAGCGCCATCGTTCAGCTTGCGGAGACCATTCTGCGCGTTTCCGAACTGACCGAATACGAGCGCGGTCTTACAGTCAATATCGGGCGCGTTATCGGAGGCATCGCGATAAACCGGGTGGCACATTACGCGGAGGCGGAAGGCGAGATGCGGGCGTTCGACAGCGCCGTCCTCGAAAGGGGCCTCGAGGGGCTTCGGGCCCTCAACGGTCTTTCGACCATCAGCTCGGCCGATGGATCATACCGATGCAGGGCGGTGGTCAGGGTCCTCAGGAGGAACCCCGCCTGGCCCGAAAACGAGGCGACTATGAGGCTGTTCAACTACTTCGAGCGGGCGGCCGATAGTATGGATATGAGGGCCGTTCCGGAGGCGCGGGGGGGGCTGAGCGACGGAAATTTTACCTGGAACGGAGTGCCGACCATTGACGGACTGGGGCCCGACGGTGAGAACGCGCACTGTTCGGAGAGGAATGCGGAGGACGGCAAGGACCAGGAGTACGCGCTCATCAGCTCGTTTGTGCCGAAGGCGATGCTCTGCGCCATAGCCTGCTCTCTGCTGGCGGAAAGCTGACACCCTCATCGCCGTGCCGATATTCGACATGAATAAACGAGCGAACGTAATTCCCTGGATTATATCCGCGGCTCTGCTGTCATTCCCTACAGATGCGCGGGGGATGGGTAAGACGGCCGAGAGACCGGCGGATAACAGGCGTCCGTGCGACTACCCGGCAGGGAAGAGCGAAACCCGGTCGTGGGACCGCGGCGATTTCCGTCTCGTGCTCAGAGCGCGACGTTTCGCGCAGGGAAACGTCGTGTGGACGGAAATACTGACCGCCACCGGCGCGGCGGGACCGAAGGACCTTCGAATGGAGTTCGAAGACCGTTCGGTCGCGCTCTCCAAAAAAGACCGCGATTACGCGGGCCTGTTCGCGATAGCGCCTGACGAAAAACCCGGGAAAAAAACGATCACACTGTACTGGGACGAATCGGGCAGGCGGATCAATCATCACTTCGAATTGACCATTGTCCGCACCGATTTCAAACGCTACCCGCGTCCTATAAACCTGGGACGGTTTTCCAACGTCAGCCTGGTTCCCCCGCCAGATGTGCTGGCGTTCATCGAGGCATGCTCGCGTAAGAAGAAGGAGGTGTTTGGGAGGAGAACCCCCGGCGTTCCCGGCGGACCTGTGTATCATCCCCGCGACTCCCATTTCATTACCTCACCGTTCTGGGCAGGAAGGAAATACCTGCGATACCGGGTGGAGAGAGGCAAACGAATCTATCTGAGCCCTTCATCCAACGCGCACTCGGGTGTAGATCTGAGGGGCGAACGCGGTGACCCGGTTTTCGCCATGGCGGCGGGAAGGGTCGCGATAGCGGAAGGCATGTATTATGAGGGCAATTACATCGTCATCGACCACGGATCCGGCATATTTTCGTCATATATGCATCTCGACGGTTTCGCCGTCAGGGAGGGCCAGAAGGTACGCCCGGGGGAATTGATAGGCTATGTAGGGAGCACGGGCCTTTCCACGGCGGCGCATCTGCATGTGTCTTTTTCAATCGACGGGATTTATGCCGATCCCATAAGCCTGCTGTACGCCGTACCGCGGCAAGAGGATTAGAGGAAACCTCTCAGCGCTCCACGAACGTGTCGTCCCTCCATTCCCCGGTGACGCTCTTCCCGTTGCGAAGAGTGTAGGTCCCGGTACCGTGACGCATGCCTTTTTTCCACTGCCCCCGGTATGTGTCGCCGTTCGGCCAGCGCATGGTGCCGTTGCCGTGAGGAGCGCCGTCACGCCACATGCCCTCGTATCGAGCCCCGTCTTTTTTAATGTACGTGCCGTTTCCATGCCTGCGCCCGTTCAGCCACTCGCCCTCGTAGCGATCGCCGTTTGGCCACCTCATGACGCCGCGCCCGTTCTGGGTGTCGTTTTTCCATTCTCCGGTGTATTCGGTACCGTCGATCCAGACAAAGGTACCCTGGCCGTTGGTACAGTCGCCTTTTTCGCAATCGGCGACGGCCATCGAAGGCGCGCCGAGAGCGATCGCCGAAAGAAGACAGAGTATACGAATCGGTTTCATCTGCATAACCCTTATGAGCGCGAACGATCGTATTCGGGTCGATCCA
>CAZEAH010000575.1:0-2347 GCA_964510075.1 uncultured Leptospirales bacterium
GTATTACCTTACCGGCGGACATTACGCGAAGGTGAACGCGGTGCTAAGCGTCCTCGCCGGCGGGCCGGTCGACCCCTGGCCGATATAAGCGTCCGCCCCGCCCGGAGTGCGGGCTGCTGTCTCGCCAGGGTGCATACCTTGCACCGCGTAACGGCATTTCGATTATGCCGGCGCGTCGTTATACCGCATCTCAACAATTTATCATTCCCACTTGCACTTTTACGTGTTATACAGTATATTTTAGGTATTGTGCGCAACCACCGGTTATCGCGTATGCCGTTCGGGTTGGAGAACAACGGGGGAGTTTCATTCTCCATAATTCAGGCTTCAGGGCAGTGTTCGCTTGAGAATGGCATTTCGCCCTGTCTCCAACGCCCTGCTCAACCGACGACCCTTCGCGATACTACTCAGGACGGGTATGCGCACGCCTACAATACAGTACATCACATTTGGGAGGTTTTACGTGAAAAAGATTCTCTGTGTATCGTTTCTTGCTTTTGTTTTCCTTTTGTCCGTATCCATTACGGATTCCGGTCTTTTCGCCGCAGGGCAGCAGCGTCTGAAGAAGACCGAAACGCACAAGTACACTTTGTATCCGGCGCCGGGAGGCGAGAGCGACCCGTATTCCGTTCGCTATCCCATCAAGCTCGACGAACCGGGCCTCATTACGGTGGATGTGGAGGTGGGAGGCGGAAAAATCAAGGGTGGCGACGGTTCCCCGTTTAAGGTATGGATCGTCGAGGCCAAAGGTATTCAGGATGAAAAGACAAACAATATCCAGAATAAATACATCAAGAAGAAGGAAAAGTTTAAAACGAAGGAATCCATTAATTACGCCGTCGACGCGGGAGAGCTCGCACGGACCGGCGGCGAATACATGATCCTGCTTTCCAACCTGAGCAAAGGGTCGCACGCGGTGGGAACGGTGGTAATCACCTATCCGGCAGAGGAGAAGAAAGATTCTCCGGGCCTCCGCACACGCCACAAAAGGGATTGAGCCGTCCCGCGAAGAAGGCGGGGATTCGAATCCTCGCCTTCTTCGCGTTTATTCCCGCCGCGCATTGAAATCACCTCCGACGCGCTAAAAAGCGCTTGACAATAATTAAATATTTTAAGAATATCTTCAATTATTTAATTCCTCTCATCGGGCACCATGATGAAGAGAGCCTCGCAGGAAGGAAGGATTTTCGACGCCGCGCTGAAGCTCTTCGCGCAGTACGGCTATAAAAAGACCACGCTCGAGGACGTGGCCGGCGAATGCGGCATGACCCCGGGCAACATCTACTTTTACGTAAAAAACAAGAAGGAACTCTACGAAAAGACCGTACGCAACGCCCTGGACCGCTGGCACGCTTCGGTGGCCGAGGCGGTCGCGAACGAGAAATCCGCGCCTGAGAAATTCGCGGTAATGGCGGAGCGCTCCTTCGAGTACCTGCGCGACCGCGAGGACATAACGGCGATCCTCGCGCGCGATCCCGACATCTTTACGCTGTCGCCCGACGAGGACCGGTTTCGCGACGTAAACGACGCGGCGATGCGCATCATGAGGGACATCCTGGCGCAGGGGGTCCGTGAAAAATCGTTTCATGCGATGAACGTGGATCGCGCCACCGAATTTCTGTTTTCGGTGTACATCATGTTCCTTATAAGGGCGTACTTTAAAAAGGAAGGAACAAACGTGGAGGAGATGTTCCGGGAGGGGCTTCGGCTCATCCTCCGGGGGCTGTGCCGATAAGGCCCGGAAACGCGAACCGGCCGTTCCGCCCGGCGCGACGGCCAAAGAACGCGCATAACGACCCCTCGCGGGGCCGATCACCGGGTACGGCGCGAGCGCCGGCAAGGCCGGGTCCGCGCCGCGCCCGATAGATACAAGGGAGGAACTTATGACGGAAGCAACGCTTCAGGCGCTCAACGGTCTGCGCGACCTGTCGACGCTCAAATGGTACGTCATTCCGCTTCTGGCGATCGTGATGTACATCTACGCCACCGAGATCAAGAAGGCCAGGAAAGACGACAACTGGGAGGCGGTATTCGCCGGGCTCACCCTGTTCGGCATGGACTTCGTCAACGAGACGTGGAACGGATGGATCATGGCGATCTCGCAGCGTTCCGCATTCTGGACCGTCCCGGGAGACACGGCGCTTCGCACCATGGTGGGATGGAACATCGAGATCATGTTCATGTTCTCCCTGGCGGGCATCGTCTTCTATCATACGCTTACGAAGAAGCGCAAGCTGAAAATCCTGGGACTTCCCGAGCAGTGGTTCTGGGCGGTCGGATTCACCGTGTTCTGCGTGTTCGTGGAGTGTATGCTCAACATCGGTGGGCATCTGGTATGGGACTGGGC